>DAIUET010000134.1:0-2555 GCA_036845045.1 Gemmatimonadaceae bacterium
GCGCGGGTTCCAGCGAAAGCGCTTTGAGGATGAGCATGTCGATGCTTCCCCGCAGCGCGTCGGGGGCCGCTGCGTGGGGTGACTTGAACGGGAGGGGCACGGCGCCTCTTTTCTTGAAGTCAAGAGGAAGCTTCGCGAAAGTCCTCTCGAAGTCAAGACGAAGGGTGCCCTCGGCCGGATTCACGGGGTCGTGGGACCAGGAGGGCCCGGGACGATCGTCAAAGTGACGTGACGCACGTCCTGGCGGGCCCGGTCAGTAGCGGACCGACGCAGGGAACCTACATTACACACCCCTGCTTTATCCGCCGGATGCCGAGCGAGATCACGTCGAGCCAAACAGAGTCCGTCGCGACCGAGGAGCGCGCTGCACAGGAGCTTCTCGAGCGGCTGCGCACGGCCACCCTCGGCGAATACGAGATCCTCGGCGAGCTGGGTCGGGGCGGCATGGCGACCGTCTACCTCGCGCATGAGATCAGCCTCGATCGCAAGGTTGCCATCAAGGTCATGTCGCCGGCCATGGTGCACGGCGCCGGGATGGTGGAACGGTTCAAGCGCGAGGCCCGCACCGCGGCGAACCTGAGCCACCCCAACATCATCCCGATCTACGCAGTGCGCGAAGTCGATGGCCTGCTCTTCTGCGTGATCAAGCTGGTCCAGGGGACGGCGCTCGACCTGATCATGAAGGAACTGGGCCAGCTCCCCATCCCGATGGTGCAGGGCATCCTGGCGCAGGTCGGCGGGGCGCTGGGCTACGCGCACCGTCACGGTGTCGTGCACCGCGATATCAAGCCCGGCAACATCCTCATCGATGACGAGGGCTGGGCGGTGGTGACCGACTTCGGCATCGCCAAGGCCGAGCATAACGAGGGGATGACGACCACCGGCATGGCGATCGGCACGCCGGCCTACATGAGTCCCGAGCAGGCGACGGCCGACGTGGTGACCGGGGCGTCGGACCAGTACTCGCTGGGCATCGTGGCCTACGAGATGCTGACCGGCCGCACGCCGTTCTCCGGGTCGTCGATGATGGCGATCATGTACAGCCACTTCCACGATGAACCGCCGTCGATCCGGTTGATGCGTCCCGACTGCCCGGAGCAGCTGTGCGACGCCGTCATGCGCATGCTACGCAAGTCGCCTGACGAGCGGTGGCCGACCATGGAAGATGCGATCGCCGCGGCCGGCTCCCGTCCGCTGGCGCCGGACGATCCGACCAGGTCGCAGCTGATCACCCTCGCCAAGACGGGTCACACGCACCGTCTGGTGATCCAGACGACGACGCCGAGGAGCCCGATTCCGAAGCTCGGCCGGAAGCCGGGGGCCGCGACCAGGGTCCGCTCACGCCTGACCCGCAGTCCGTTGCTTCTCGGCGTGGCCGCCGTGGTTCTCATGGGCGCAGGGTTCCTGGCCGCGCGGATGATGGCCGGTCCCGAGGCGGAAACACGGGAACCCGCGTCCGGCCCGCCAGCGGTTGTGACGCCCGCTCCTGACTCGGTCGCAGCACCCGTGGCTTCCCGTACCGACTCGGCACCGCGCGACCCGGCGCCAGCCAACGTTCCGCGGCCGCAACCGCGCGTGCAGCCTCCTCCGCCCGCCGCGGGCCGTACTGGTGGGGGTGCCCGCACCAGCGTTCCGGCCCCGGTGGAGCGGGTGGTCTCACAGCGCCCCGATTCACCAGTCACAGCTCCACTGCAGAAGGCTGAGACGACGGTCTCGGTGCCGGTCGTGGCGCCACCCCCGGTGACGACCTCCGCGGCCGCCCCTCAGACGCCGCCGCCGGTTTCGAGGCCGGTCGTGGAGCCGGCCGCCGAGGTCACCGCCGTGATCCAGTCGTACGCGCGGGCGCTCGGCCAGCGGGACCTGACCCTGGCCCGGCGCATCTACCAGGCGATGCCTAACGACCAGCGCGAGGGACTCGAGGCACTGTGGCGGGCGGGCGGCACCATGACGCCCAGCTGGTCCGTCACCGACATCGTCATCACAGGGGACGTGGCGACCGCGCGGGTCAGGGGCAGCAACGTGGTCGTCGCCGGTGTTGGACAGACGCCGTCCACCGTGCCAGTCTCCCTCCGCGCCCGCCTCGAGCGTCGCAACGGCGAATGGCGGCTGGTCGGGCTGATCAACTGAACACCTCCGGGGGAGAATGATGCGCGCACGGTGTGCGGTGCTGACGCTTGTCCTGTTGCTCGCCGCGTCGGGGCCGGCCGGAGGTCAGGGACCGATCGGGACATCCTCAGCATCGACTCCCAGCGCCGGACTCCGCGACCGGATCCGTGAGCTGTTCAGCTTTGGCGAGTGCGGTCGTCCGCTCTGTCTCGACAACTCGGTAAACGCGACCAACGGGCACGGCAATCACTTCGTGCCCGACATCATCGCCAACAACGGCGCCATTATTGAGTTTCTCACCGATGCGATCGCGGCGAGCGTCGCGAACCTGCCGCTCTCGGCGACGACCAGCGGCGCGACGTTTCGTTTCGTCGGTGGGCTGCCGGTGCGGACGTCGTCATCGTTAGGCCCGATCTTCGGCGAGCGGGCCCAGACGCTGGGAAAGGGGC
>DAIUET010000134.1:2655-8561 GCA_036845045.1 Gemmatimonadaceae bacterium
TCGTCATCGTTAGGCCCGATCTTCGGCGAGCGGGCCCAGACGCTGGGAAAGGGGCGCTTCGTGGTCGGCGCCAACATGACGGGACTGAACTTCTCGTCGCTCCGGGGGGTCCCGCTGAACCAGATCACGCTGAACTTCTCCCACGACGACGTCCCGCCTGAGGGACTCGGGCAGCCCCTGCGCGAGAATGACGTCCTGCAGGTGAGGCTCGACCTCAACCTCAACGTACTGGTGACGACGTTCTTCACGACGTGGGGAATTACCGACCGCGTCGATGTCGGCCTGGCGGTGCCCATGGTGCACACCAGCATGACGGGTCGCAGCGCGGGACAGTTCTTCCCGTTCGGGATCCCGACCTCGCATTTCTTTGCCGGCGATTCGGCGAATCCCGTGCTGACCGCCAGCGCGGCGACGTTCGGGTCCGCGACCGGCGTGGGTGACATCGTCCTCCGCACGAAGTGGAGCGTGCGCAGCACGGAGGACGCAGGCGTCGCCGTCATGGCCGATGCACGACTGCCTACGGGTTCGGACGAGGACCTGACCGGCTCCGGACACTTTTCGCTGCGTGGACTGCTGTTGGCCTCCGCCCGCTTCGGTGACTTCTCGCCGCACCTGAACCTTGGATACGCGATCCGCGGCGGGCGCAACGACGCGGTGCTGGCCAGCACCGGGTTCGACCAGCCGTTGTCGGACTGGGCCACGCTGGCCGCCGACGTCCTCACGGAATGGCAGATCGGCGAAAGCTCGCTCACGCTGCCGAACGTCGTCACCATCACCTACCCGGTGGAGCGCACGGTAACGCCCACGAACATCCCGAACATGAAGGACCACCGTGTTTACGGGTCCTTCGGGATGAAGTTCAGGACGCCCGGTGGGCCAATAGTGGTGGCGAACGCGCTGATGCCGATGCGACGTGGCGGTCTCGAGTCGCGGTTCATCTGGACGCTGGGGATCGACGGGAACTTCTGATTTCGAGGCCAGAGGTCGGAGGTCCGAGGTCGGAGATCGCGTTGCACTGGCCCTGGGCGCGCTATGCAGGAATCTGCGCGAGGAGTTACCGGGCATGTTGCGCCATGCGGCGCCCTCGCGCACCGCTTTCGCCAACTATCTCGCGGCAAACCCGGGAGCCTTGGCCGCTTTACGCGCCTGCTGATCTGTCCTTCGGCCGGGATGACATCCTGGTCCAGCCGGACATCTTTGTGGCGCGCCCGGAAGATGCCTCGTTCACGTCATAGGCACCGTCGGCCGGCTCTTGCTGGCGATCGAGATCCTGCGTCAATCGGCCGCGCGCCAAGGCGGCGAGGAAACGTCATCTCGATCGTCGCGGTCCCTCTCAAGGCCGCTGACCGCACGCAGGGTCAGCCGTGACGATGTGCAGCTGATGCAAGGAAACCCCTTGCGTCCGGGGTCATCGGCGCGCCAGCCTGAAACAGGGGACGTTCCTATCTCCCATCTCCCATCTCCCATCTCCCTTATGCCAGTCAGATCAACAGGTACCGCCACCATCTCCTTCGGACTCGTTTCCGTCCCGGTGCATATCTATTCGTCTGCCGAATCGCGCTCCAGCGTGTCGTTCAACATGCTCCACAAGAAGTGCGGCACCCGCGTGAAGCAGCAGTATGTCTGCCCCAAGGACAACAACGAAGTCGTCCCGCGCGAGGATATGGTCAAGGGCTACGAATTCGCCAAGGACCAGTATGTCACCTTCACGCCTGACGAGCTGAAGGCGCTCGAGGAAAAGGCGACCGGGACCATCGACATCAACGAGTTCGTCCCGCTGGCCGAGGTCGATCGAGAGTACGTCGAGAAGATCTATTACCTGGGGCCCGACAAGGGAGGCGATCGCGCGTATCGCCTGCTGGCCAAGGCGCTCAACGAGACCGGGCGCGCGGCGCTGGGTCAGTACGCCTCACGCGGACAGCAGTACCTCGTGCTGCTGCGCCCGAACAACGGCGTCATCGTCATGGAGCAGCTCCACTACGCGGACGAGATGAAGTCGCCGAGTGAAGTCCCGGTCCCCGAAGGCGACGTCAAGGAGACGGAGCTCAAGCTCGCCAAGCAGCTCATCGACCAGGGCACCACGGAAAAGTTCGAGCCTGAGAAGTACAAGGACACAGTGCGCGAACGGGTGCTCGAGGCGATCCAGGGGAAGGTTGACGGTCAGGAGATCACCGCCGAGCCGGCCGAGAAGGGTGGGGCCAAGATCATCGACCTCATGGAAGCGCTCAAGGCGAGCCTCGCCGGCGGCGCCGACGAGGAGGAGGAAGAGGAGGAGGCGGCACCGAAGAAGAAGAAACGCAAGGCTTCGTAATTCCCGGTTCAGTTCTCCAGCTTCCAACTTCCAACTTCCAACTTCCAACTGTCTTTTGAGGCTCCTGGCCGGCACGAGCGGCTACGCGTTCAAGGAGTGGAAGGGCTCGTTCTATCCCGAGGGCGTCAAGGACGACGGGATGCTCGGCTACTACGCGACGCGGTTTCCGACGGTGGAGATCAACAACACGTTCTACCGGATGCCGCGGGAGAACGTGCTGCTGGACTGGGCGTCGCAGGTACCGGACACGTTCACCTTCGCGATCAAGGCCAGCCAGCGCATAACGCATCATGCGCGGCTCAAGCCGGAGTCGAAGGAACTGGTGGGGTACCTGCTGCAGAACACGTCCTTGTTAGGCGGCAAGCTGGGGCCGGTCCTGTTCCAGCTGCCGCCGAACATGAAGAAGGATCTCGACCGGCTGCGGACCTTTCTCGACATCCTGCCGCACGGCCGGAAGTTCGCGTTCGAGTTCCGGCACTCGAGCTGGTTCGAGGAGGACGTGGTGGACGCGTTGCGCGCGAAGGACGCCGCCATAACGATCATTGACCAGGACGACTTCGCGACACCGCCGATTGCCAGTGCGTCGTGGGGTTATGTTCGCCTGCACCGGCTCGATTACAACGCGCAGTCCCTGGCGCAGTGGGCCGAGCGCGTGAGGGAGCACAACTGGTCAGACGTGTACGTGTACTTCAAGCACGATGAGGGCATCGGTTCGGGGCCGCCCGCGGTGGACGCGTTCGTCAAGCTTGTGCAGACGCCTTCGTGAGGCTGGGCACTCGGATGGTGTCTTTCGACTCCGCAAAACCTTGAAACGCAGAGAGCGCAGAGGTACGCAGAGAACATCCGTGATGAGGTTTCTCCCGCATTCTCTGCGGCCACTGCGTGCTCCGCGTTTGAGGCTTTGGCGGAACCGCTCATTTGCTGCGATACTGGCCATGTTCGCGTGTGGACGGAGTGACATCCCGCGGGCGCAGGTCGAAGTCGCTGACTCGGCGGGCGTGCGCATAACGACAATCATTGCGCGGCCGGAGTCGCTGCCGGCGTGGACGCTCGAGGTCGAGCCGCGGCGCGTGCTGACCGGCGCCGAGACCGGCGACGACATCGCATTCGCCTTCGTGGGCCCGGTGAGGTTCCTGTCCGGTGGTGGGCTCGCGGTCGGCGACGTAGCCTCCAGCCGGCTGATCGTCTACGACAGCGACGGCCGGTTCCTGCGATTCATCGGCCGTCGTGGCGACGGTCCAGGCGAGATGCGGCGGCTCGAGTCGGTGACTGTGACGCCGGGCGATACGGTGGCGACCTTTGATCCGTCATTGCGCCGGCTCTCGTTCTGGTACCCGGACAGCGGTTTTGTGCGCAGCGTAAGCCTGGTGGATAACAGTTCCCTTGATTCCCACCTGGCGGATGCCTGGCCGTGGCGCGGGCCGCAGGCTGTCGTTCTTCAAGTCTCCGCCACACCCCAGGCTTCAGTGACTGCCGGCTCGGGCGTCCAACGCTGGCCGATGCGGGCGCGTGTGACGGTGCGTGACAGCAACGGAGTGGTTCTGCGCACGTCGCCACCGTTCGACGCGATGTACAGTGGCCTGGATGAGCGCGGGGAACTCCGGCTACCGTTCTCGAACCGGCCCTTTGCGGCCGTTGCGCCCGACCGCGTGTACTTCGGTTCCGGAGACGCTTTTGAGGTCTCGTACCTTGACACCTCTTTCACGACGGCAGGGTCATTGCGGTGGCCCGCGCGTCAGGAGCGCCTGACGAGCGCGGAAGTCGACAGCGTACGCGCCGAAGCGATCGCGCTCATCTCGAGGCGACCATTACCGGCGAAGCCGTTTGCGAAGTACTTCGCTCCCGAGATTCTGCCGCTGAACCGCCCTGCGATCGGACGCGTGTTCGTCGATGCGGAGAATCGGCTCTGGATCGAACGCTTCGAGGCAATCCGCATGGGGACCGCGGCACAGCGGCCCGGTAACCAGTGGAGCATCCTCCGTGAAGACGGTCTTCCGATCGCGATTCTCCGGCTTCCCCCACAGACTCGCCTCGAAGACGTGCGGGGTGACGACGTGGTCGTCGTTCAGCGCGACAGCCTCGATGTGCAGTCGGTGGCCGTGTTCAGGCTGCGCCGGTAGATGAAACGCTCCTGAGACCAGGGCCGGCTGCATCACGCAGTCGACTTCAGGATGTAACCAGGCACTTCAGGTCCGGAGCGCTTCGACCGCCAGCAATTCGTGCCAACGATCCCGAAAAACCTCTTAACCACAGAGGACACAGGGGATCACGGAGGAACCGTTGAAACGCGTCCTCGGTGCGCCCCTGTGTCCTCTGTGGTTCAAGCTTCTACGGAGCTTTGCCTATCTACCGGCACCAACCAAACTCGCCTTGGAAGGGGGCGCCTCACGCAGTCGCTGCGAGAGCATGAGCAGCACGGCGAACAGCGCCAACCCGGTCAACTGGTGAAGTACCGCAATAAGAACCGGGACTGACAACAACAGCGTGCCGATGCCGAGCGTGACCTGGAGCGCAGTCACCGCGCTCGCCACCGCGAGCCCGCGGCGCACGTGCCATGGCCACGACCGCAGCATCGCCACGAGCCACGCGCCCCAGATCAGCACTGCGGTGCCGATCGCGAGCAGCCGGTGATGTAACTGGGCGACGATCGGGTTCTCGAACGCGTTTCGCCATCCGCCCAGCGCATCGTAGCCAACCGGGATCACCTTCCCCTCCATGAGGGGAAACGTGTTGAACACCTTTCCGGCGTCCAGGCCGGCGACAAAACCTCCCGACAGCATCGTCAGGAATGCGAGTGCCACGAATGAAAGACTGACGGCAGCTGCCCATCGAGGAGAGCGCGGCATGCGCACCCGCTCCCGATCAGCGGAGGAAACCGACAACTCAGCCGCGGTCCAGACCGCGATGCCGAAGATCACGAGGGCGACCGCGAGGTGCGCCACCAGACGGTAGGGGCTCACACTGGTCCGGCCCGAAAGGCCGCTCTGCACCATGTACCAGCCCATCGCGCCCTGCAGCGCCGCCAGCAGCGGCAGGTTCATGAGTCGCAACCTCATGCCCGGCCGGATACGGCGTCGCACCAGCAGCACGAAGAACGGAACGGCGAGCACCAGGCCGACGACACGCGCCAGCACCCGGTGGGCCCACTCCCACCAGAACAGGCTCCTGAACTCGGCCATCGTGATCCCACGGTGCACCGTCTGAGCCTCGGGGATGGTCAGGTAGCGCTGGTAGGCATCCGTCCACGCGTCCGCGCTGAGCGGTGGAATCACGCCGGAAACCGGTTTCCACTGCGTGATGGACAGGCCGCTTTCCGTCAACCGCGTTATGCCGCCGATCGCCACCGCCAGCGCAACGGCGACGGCGCACACCATCAGCCAGCGAACGACGACCCGATCCGATTCGGCGCTCACCGGAGCGGCATCGCTTTCCACCAGGGTCAGCCTCGGCCTTTCGTTGCCCGGCCGTTGCGACGTCCGAAGTCTCGAAGGCGCGCGGGAAGGTCGCACGATGGTCGACATGGTCAGGGCTCCGTTCGCGCCGTCAGGCGGCGCGTCTCGTTATCGAAGGTGATGAGCACTACGCCGTGCGTGTC
>DAIUET010000135.1:0-8505 GCA_036845045.1 Gemmatimonadaceae bacterium
CCCCAGATCGCGACCACCGTGGCGGGCAACTTCGCGCCGCTGCCATTGGGCATCGTCTCGTTCAACAGCGACCAGTTTGCCAGCGCCCGCGACATCTACGCGACGTACACGAGCTACGACACGACGGTGACGGTCAATGGCATCGATATCGCCGTGGACTTCGTGGCCAACGGCAACTGGACCTTCGGTGGCACCATGAGCTGGGTGGATAACGACTCGTTCCCCGAGGTCACCTCGAGCAACAACCGGCCGCTGATGCTGAACGCCCCGACCAACAAGCTGTCGGCATCCACGCAATACCGCAGCAACTCCGGAGCGTGGGGCTTCGATGCCCGCCTGCGATACACCAACGATTACCCGGTGAACTCCGGTGTCTACGCAACCGGGGTGGACTTCGCGATTCCGGGCGCGACCGGGACGTACAACTACGGCAGTGTGGTCGAAGGAGCGACGATCTTCGACGTCGGGTTCAATTGGCGATTCCAGCCGGCACGGAACCCGGTGCTCTTCTCGATCCGCGCCGACAACCTGTTCGACACGAAGTACCGCACCATGCCGGGAGCACCGGAGCTCGGCCTGCTGCTGGTAACGAGGTTGTCGTATTCGTTCTGAGCACGCGTTGGGAGACGAGGCCGGGATGAAAGTCCCGGCCTTTTCTTTCTCGCCGTCCTGACCGCGTGATGCATCCGCTGCTCGACCTGGAGGCGCATCCGGTGGTGGGCCATCGCGGCAACGCGGCACATGCGCCCGAGAACACGATCGAGTCCTTTCGTCAGGCGGTCGCGCTGGGCGTGGACGCGCTGGAACTCGATGTCCACCTGAGCGGTGACGGGCGCGTGGTCGTCATTCACGATCCGACGCTGGATCGCACCACCGGAAGTCGCGGATCGGTCGCGCGGATGTCATTGGCCGAGATCCAGCGGGCCGATGCCGGCGCGCGATTCACCCGCGACAACGGTGCGTCGTGGCCGTACCGCGGGGAGGGCATCACCGTCCCCACGCTCGACGAAGTGCTCGAGACGTTTCCGACGATGCCGCTGCTGGTCGAGATCAAGCATGAAGCCGCGTCAGGCGCGACGCGGGCGCTGATAGAACGTCATGGCGCCCAGTCCCGGTGCATCGTCGCGTCGTTCCGCGAGACGGCGATGGAAGCCTTCCGGGGCAGCGGAATCGCGCAGGGCGGAAGCCGGCGGGACACCGCGCTCCTGTTGTGGCGCGCATTGCTTCGCATGCCACCAGCGCGCATCGGTTTCAACGTGCTGTGCATGCCGCCCTACCATCGGGGGCTTCCCCTTCCGGTCGCGGGCTACGCGACGATCCTGGAGCCGTCCGGCGTGCCGGTCCACTGCTGGACGATCGACGATCCGGCCGACGCCGACCGGCTGCGGCGGAAAGGGGTCCGGGGGATCATCTCGAATGATCCCGGAAAAATCATTGAGGCAAGTCGAGGCTGGTCGCTGATCGCTGATCGCTGATCGCTGATCGCTGATCGCTGATCGCTGATCGCTGCCCTTATGGAATCTTCATCCCGCCGCAATCCTGATCGCGCCAGGGCCGAAGCGAATCGACACCGATAATGAAGAAGCGCGTTCGCGGGGCGGGTTTCGCCGTGTCGCCGGCAGCACCATCCGTGCCCGGGGTGTCGGTGACGATGGCTCCCTGAAACACGCCATACAGCTTCGCGCCTTGCCATGTCGCGGTCCAGCGAAAACGCTCTTTCAGGACGGCTCGCCCCATCGGCGTCCCGACGATATCGAGCAGAACCCGCGTCCCACACGGCTGGAACTGGTTATCGTCGCCCAGCCGGCGGTAGAAGCCACCATGCGCCTTCGTGGCCAGCCGCGCCATTGGAGTCGGGCGAGGTGCGGCAGTATCGATCCTGGGATTCCCCTTCGTGAACACCTGGTCCGAACCGGGAGCGCCACAGCCAGCCAGGGCACTCAGGAGCAGCAATCGGGATAATCTTCGCACGGTCTCGGGACGGCTGGTATGGAAGTGTCGGTGGCGCGTTCGGTGACGATCGCTCTCGAACTTTGCGGAGGCACCCGGTGATGACGAGTGCCTCCGTCCGTGGTTACCGCCGGCTCAGCCCAGTTCCCCGCGCTTCGCCATTCGCGAGGCGTGCTCGGCGGCCCTGAATGCCAGCGCCTGGATGGTCAGCGTGGGCTGTCCACGACCCGACGTGACGAACGAGCTGCCGTCGACCATGAACAGGTTGGGGACGTCATGGGCGCGGTGCGAGGCATTGACCACCGAGGTGCGTGGGTCATTTCCCATCCGGCAGGTGCCTAACAAGTGGGCGCCAATGCCGGGGTCATCGCCCGGCGGCCCACCCCACGTCCTGGTGGCGCCGGCCGCCTTCAACAGGTCGATCCCGCGATCGAACATGTACCGGTAGAGACGCAGGTCGGCCTCGTGCTCCTTGTACGTTACGCGGATGGCGGGGAGACCCCAGCTGTCCTTTGCCTCGGGATCGAGGTCCACGGCGTTGGTCGCCACCGGGAGCTGTGACGTGTGACCCCAGCACTGCGCGGCGTGGCCGTGAATGTGCCGCACGGTGCGCTTGAACGAAGAACCCCACTGCGGTGCCTCGGGCGGAATGTTGAGCGCCGAGAGAAGTGGAGGGAACGGGTAGCGGAAGTCGAAGCCTCCACCGCCGTAGTGTCCCTTGTCGTGCAGATCGTAGGTGTCGAGCACGATGCGCGTCACCGGCGCGCCCTTCCAGCCATTCACCTCGTGTTCGAACTCGCCGCCTCCGGCGGTGTTGCCGTTGAACATGAGGTGCTTCCCGACCATCCCGCTGCTGTTGGCCAGTCCGTCGGGGAACCGGCTCGACTTCGACATGAAGAGCAGGCGCGGTGTCTCGGCGCCGTTGGCGCAGAGGAACACCGCCCGCGCGCGCTGCCGTACTTCGCGCCGGTCACGATCGAAGTAGACCACTCCTGTTACCCGCCCGCGATCGTCGGTCTCGATCGTGCGCACCTTGCACTCGGTGCGCAGCTCGCAGCGGCCGGAGGCCAGCGCTTCGGGCACCATCGTGAAGTTCGTGCCCGACTTGGCGCCCCACTCGCACGGGAAATACCAGCAGAAGCCGCAGTTGTGGCACCCCTCACGTCCCTTGTAGGGGCGTGAGGCGATGGCCATCGGTGCCGGCAGCGCGCGCCAGCCCATCTTCTTCGCCGCCACCTCGAGCAGGACACCAGGGCCCGTCACGTCCAGCGGCGGAAGCGGGTACTGCCGCGAGCGGCGTCCCTCGCCAGGGTCGACGCCACCCTGCCCCGACACACCGATGGCCCACTCCACCGCCGTGTAGTACGGCTCGAGCTCGTCGTACGTGATCGGCCAGTCGGCCATCGCCGCACCCCGCACGCCGCCCTTCCGGGAGAACTCGTTGAAGTCTCCCGGGCGGAAGCGCCAGTAGTTGGCGGCGTAGTGCATACTGCTGCCACCGACGGCGGTGGCGTACAGCAGGAAGTGGCGTTGCTCGGCCTTGTCGCCAGGGTTCTTGCGCCAGGTCTGCACGTGCGTGGGCGCCGTGTTGCAGTACTGGTTGTTGATGATCACGCCGAGCTCGTCGTGCTGGAAATCGGCCCGCGTATACGCCTTCCCCTGCTCGATCAGCACGACGTCGTGCCCGAGCCGCGTGAGTTCGCGAGCCACCGACCCTCCAGCCGTGCCGGAACCGACAACCACGAAATCGACCGGCTCATTCGTGGAAAAACGCCGGCCCTGCGTACCCTGGGTATCCTGGCGTGACGTCATGCGTCACCTCCCAGCAGCGACCGGCGATTCGCGGGTTGGTCGTACCAGCCGAAGGGCGCCCTGAACTCCATGGCTTCTCCCTGGCCGACGAGCTTCCAGCCGACGAAGTCCCGGTTCCCACCATGGGTCGGGAGCGAGAACATGCCGGCGAGCGTCGCGAAACGCATCTGGCCGAAGAACGGCGTCTGCTCGATGCTCCGCAGCACCTCGTCCTGTTGCGCCGGTGTCAGCGCCGAGAGGCGCGTTTGTCCACGGAACTTCGCCCCCACGTCGCGACTCAGCTTCTGCAGTCCTTCATCGAAGGCGGGGCGCTGGTCCTTTGCCCACGTGGCCAATGCGCGGTCGATGAAGTAGACGACGCCGGCCTCGCGAGCCCCCGGTGTGTCGTCGCTCGGGATGATACGGCTCGCGAACGCCTCCACCTCGGCCGCCTGTTCGCGCGTCAGGACGGAGAGCACTGGCTGCGCCTGCGCTACCTGGTGCGCGGCGTGCGCGACGGCCTCACTCCGCTCGGCGGCGTCGGCGAGAAGCCAGACCGCGCCTATCGAGCCAACCGTGGCGACGAACTCGCGACGGGAAAACGAATCGGGCATCTGCGGCTGGGGTTGGGGTCGAGACCAAGCTAGACCATCGGGCGTCGCGTGAACAGCGCCGCGCGTCGAACGCCTGGCGCAGCGGGACGAGCGGCGGCGCCCTGCGTGCAACCCGGGCGGTGCTCAACGCTCCGCGGCCGGCGCCACTGTGGTCATGCCCATGATCACGTCCCACTCCGCGGGCCGCACCGGCGAGACGGAAAGCCGTGCGATCCGCAGCAGCGCCATCCCAGCCAGTTCCTTACGGGCCCGGAGTTCGGGAAGCGGAATGGGTCGCGGCAGCTCCTTGACCGCTTTGAGGTCGACCATGAACCACTTCGGGTCGTCGGGATCGGAATCCGGATCAAAATGCGGATCGTTCCGGTCGAGCGCTGTGTGATCGGGATATCCTTCGCGCACCACTTCGCACACGCCGACGATCGCCGAGGGGTCGGCATTGGAGTGATAGAAGAAGACCTGGTCACCCAGTTTCATGCCGTCGCGCAGGAACGTTCGCGCGGTGTAATTGCGCACCCCATCCCAGTACGTCGTGCGGTCAGGACGCTCCAACAGGTCGTCGAACGAGAAGGTCCCCGGTTCCGATTTCACGAGCCAGTAGCGCTTTTCCCCGCGCTTTCGCGGGAGGAACACCCACTCCCACGAACTGCCTTCGCGCAACGGGCCCGCGGCCTTCGCTGGTTTGCGTGTCCAGGCCACGGAAATCAGGGACGCGACTGGCGGATCACGTCCCGCTGCCGGACCTCGATCGGCTCGGCGGCGC
The DNA here is from genome assembly GCA_036845045.1 of Gemmatimonadaceae bacterium. Taxonomy (GTDB): domain Bacteria; phylum Gemmatimonadota; class Gemmatimonadetes; order Gemmatimonadales; family Gemmatimonadaceae; genus JABWBJ01. The sequence goes on from DAIUET010000135.1 coordinate 5,116, forward strand.
CGCCGCCTAACGCGCGCTGCTGCTCGCTGAACACCCGCGTCACGTACCGCTGGCCCTCGCCGACCCGTTCCAGCTCCACCGCGACGGCATCGATCGCCTGCTCCATCCGGCTCAACCGGTCGTTCAACTCGGCCGGCATCTCGGCTGAAACCGCGACCGCTGCCCGTTTCCAGAGACGTCGTGCCCAGCCGATGGCGAGCGGCATCATGACGAAGAAGATGAACATGCCGCCGAGCATCCAGGCTTCCTCGGGAGGCCCGGATTGCGGAGCCGGCGGTGGTTCCTGGGTCGCTCCGGGCACCGCGGCGGCGGCGGCAACCTGGGCGTCGGCAGCCGCGATCTGCTGGTCGAGGGCAGCGATCCGCGCATCCGTTTCCTTGAGGCGCAGCTCGAGCCCCGCCCGCGCCGTGGCATCGGTCAGGCTGGTCTCGTTGAGCGACTCCTGAATCTCCTCCCTCCGATTCTCGGCGCGTTCGAGCTGGTTGCGCAATTCCTGGCGTTGGGCGCGCGCCGCCTCCAGCATCTGAACGGCAGTTGGTGGCCCGCCGGGGGCGGCGACGGCCGTTGCAGGGGCGCCTGGCGAGGGTGCGCCTGGAGGAATCGGGGTGTTCTGCAACGGCATAGGGTGCTCTTCGCTGGGTTCAGGCGCCCATGGCGGCCGCCGTGCAGATCAGCGGCGGACTGGGGCTCTCTACGACCTGGAAGCTTCCGGGTTTCCGGACCAGTTCCTCTGGAACGTGTCCGATGTGGACCTCATTCGCCAGTGGACATGCCATCCGACCGCTGACCGACTGTCCACTGCCCGCTGCCCGCTGCCCGCTGCCCGCTGAGTGGCTACAATCCCCCGATGCTTCTGGGCGACCTCTTCGACCTGTCGTTGCGTGGCCGGGCTGACGCGGTCGGGCTGGTCTACGATGCACCCGATGGCTCAGTCCGCGAGCTGACCTTCCGTGAGATCGACGATCGCGCGGCCCGCCTGACAGATGTTCTCCGCCGCCTCGGACTGAGCCCCGGCGATCGAGTCGCCGTTCATCTCGCGAACCGGGTCGAGTACGTCGACCTGTTCCTTGCAGCCGTGCGCGCGGGGTTTGTCCTCGTCCCCATCAACGTGTTGTACCGCGAGCGCGAGATCGCACATATCGTCGCCGACGCCGAACCCCGACTGATCGTTTCCAGCAGCCCGCGGTCTCTCTTCCCCGGCGGCGCGCCGGTTGTTGACGTCGGCGAACTGGCGACCGAGCAGGCGCTGTCAGCGGCGAATGGTGCGCGACCAGACATCGATGGTGATGCACCGGCCGCCATCGTCTACACGTCGGGCACTACCGGGCGTTCCAAGGGGGCGGTGCTCACGCACAACAACCTCGTCGCCAATGCCGCCTCCCTGGTGACCTGCTGGCGCATAACGAGCGACGATCGCTACCTCGCTGTTCTGCCCCTGTTCCACGTCCACGGGCTCGGCAACGGGCTCTGCTCCTGGCTTGCCAGCGGGTGTCGGATGCGGCTGGTGGAGCGGTTCGACGCCAGCCGTACCTTGTCATGGTTCACGGAGTTCGAGCCGACCCTGATGTTTGGCGTCCCGACGATCTACGTGCGGCTGCTCGAACTTTCAGCGGACACCGCGCGCCGCATCGGAGAGCGGATGCGCCTCTTCGTCTCGGGGTCGGCGCCGCTTCCCGCCCATGTGCTGGAGGCCTTTCGTGGCCGGTTCGGTCACACCATCCTCGAACGGTACGGCATGAGCGAGACGCTGATGCTCACCTCCAACCTGCTGGAGGGTGAGCGGCGCGCCGGAACGGTAGGCTATCCCCTGCCGGGCGTCTCGCTCTCCGTCCGTGACTCGTCAGGCAGGCCGGCGGCAGTGGACCAGGTGGGTGAGGTGTGGGTGAAGGGGCCGACGGTCTTCCCTGGCTACTGGCGCAATGCGGACGCCACCGCCGCCGCCTTCCGGGACGGCTGGTTCGCGACGGGTGACCTGGGTGAGCTCGATGCCGCCGGCTGCCTCACGCTGCGCGGCCGCGCGACGGAACTCATCATCTCGGGCGGCTTCAACATCTACCCGCGCGAGATCGAGGAGGTGCTCCTGGAACAGGACGGCGTGCGTGAGGCAGCGGTGATCGGCGCCCCTGACGAGCGGCGGGGTGAAGTTCCCGTCGCCTACGTCGTCGCCGACGCGACCGTCGACGTGGAGCACCTCCGCCAGCGGTGCGCGGAAAGCCTGGCCTCGTTCAAGGCGCCGCGGACCATCGTGCGGGTCGACACGTTGCCGCGGAACGCGCTGGGCAAGCTGCAGAAGCACCTGCTCCCTGCACCACCGGCGTGAGCCCGGCCGTCCTGTCGCTGATCGCGCTGCTCGTCGCCATCGCACTTTCGATGGCGACGAAGCTCAACGTCGGCGTCCTGGCGATGGCGTTCGCCTGGTTGATCGGCACCTATGTCGCCGGCTGGCGCGTGGATCAGGTCGTGGCGGGCTTCCCGGCGTCACTGTTCCTGACGCTTGCCGGCGTCACCCTCCTCTTCGCGCTGGCGGAGAGCAATGGGACCCTCGAGCGACTCGCCAACCGCGCAGTGGGACTGGCGCGCGGGCGGACGAAGCTCATCCCGATCCTGCTGTTCTTCATCGCCTTCCTGTTGTCGTCCGTCGGGCCGGGTGCGATCACGACCGTCGCGCTGCTCATTCCCATGGCGATGGCCGTCGGGACGCGCGCCGGTGTACCACGGTTCCTGATGGCGCTGGCGGTCGCCAACGGCGCCAATGCCGGCAACCTGTCGCCAATCAGCGCCATCGGCATCGTCGCCAATACGAAGATGGCCGAGGTTGGACTGGGCGGTCACGAGGGAAAGGTCTGGCTGGCCAACCTGTTCGCCCACCTGCTGGTGACCGCGGCGGCTTACATCCTGTTAGGCGGCTGGCGGCTCCGGTCGGTGGCGCCGGCGGCGGGCGTTATGGTAGCGGAACCATTCGAGCGGCGGCACTGGCTGACGATCGCCGTCATCGGAGCCTGGATAGCGGGCGTGATCGGCCTCCAGCTCAGCGTTGGGCTGGCGGCGTTCCTGGCGGCATCGATACTGGTCCTGATGGCCGTGGCCGACGAAGCCGCGGCCATGAAACGGATGCCGTGGGGCGTCATCGTGATGGTCTGCGGCGTGACGGTGCTGATCGCGGTCCTCGAGAAGACCGGGGGGATGGACCTGTTCACGTCGCTGCTGGCGCGGCTCGCCAGCCCGGCCACGCTCAACGGCGTCGTGGTCTGGTGCTGCTATCCGCTGGCGATCTTCGCCACCGCACTGCGCCACGATCTGCGCGTCACCCTGTTCGCGGGGCTGATGGCGCTGGTGCAGTCGGCCCTGCTCTGGCTCGCGGTCACCGTGATGGTCAGCGACCCGCTGGTG
>DAIUET010000136.1:0-8475 GCA_036845045.1 Gemmatimonadaceae bacterium
CGTCAGCCCCGTCGTGGCGATGCGGCTCGACTGAGCCGGATTGCAACCGCTCAGGGCCTGATTACGCGGCGGACCGACGCAGCATCCATCCGTACAGCAATACGATCGCGCCAATGAAGCCGGCGACGCCCAGCCATGGCGCAAGGGCGAAGTCCGCGGGGAAGAGTCCGAGGGGGGCATCCCTGTTCAGGCTCACGATCAGGCCCGCATTGATCACGCCCCAGAGACTTTCGCCGACGATCAGCCCCGACGCGACCAGCGTGCCCAGGCGAATCGCACGTTCCGGGTCCGGCGATCGGCGCGCGCGCCTCTCGTACCAGTGCGACAGCACGGCGCCCACGATGACCGCGAACGTGGCCGACATCGGAAGGTAGATCCCGATCCCCACGGCCAGCGGCGGGATGCGCAGCTTCTTCATGGCCTTGAGCGCCCCGTCCAGCAGGATGATGCCCACCCCGACCAGCACGCCGATGCCGATCATCTTCCACTCGAGGTTCCCCCCGATCACGCCCTGGGCAAGCGCCGAAATGAGCGTGGCCTGCGGCGCCGGCAGCGGGTTCGCCGCGACCACGTCGACGTTAGGCGCGCCGGCGAAGCCGTAGGCCCGGGCAAGCAGGTTGAGCACGAACGGGATGACCGCGGCCCCCGCCCCCACACCCACAATCAGCGCGATCTGCTGGCGCCTCGGCGAAGCGCCGACGAGCTGTCCCGTCTTCAGGTCCTGCAGGTTGTCGTTGGAGATCGTGGCGCAGGCGAAGATGATCGAGGTCACGAAGAGCGCGAACGCCACCAGCGGCGGGCCGGTGACCTCGGTGGCGGGGATCGCCATGATGAGGATCGACGCGCACAGCACGATGGACAGGATCCCGACGCCCGAGATCGGGCTGTTGGAAGCGCCGATCAGTCCCGCCATGTAGCCGCAGATGCCGGCGATCAGGAACCCGACCACCAGCACGATGGGGACCGCCAGCATCGTCAACGTGACCGCGTTCGGCGCGAGCACCGTCGAGCGCGCGAACGTGAAGGCCAGCCAGCCAGCGACGATGAGACAGGCGATGGTGAGCGTCACGATCCACTGGGGCGACAGGTCGCGGTCGCGCTCGTCCGTGGTGGCCACGGCGCGTGAGGCAGCCAGCGTGTTCACCAGGCCCATGACCACTGGCCTGGCCAGTGTGGCCAGCGTGTAAATGGCGGCGATGCCTATCGTGCCAGCCCCCAGGAAGCGGACCTGCGTTCGCCAGATCGTCATCGTGTGCGTGGCGAGATCTACACCCTCCGCGGCAGGCTGCATCGCCGTCAGGATGGGCACACTGATCGCCCACGAGATGATCTGTCCCACCAGCATGGCCATGCCGACGGAGAGCCCCACCAGGTGACCGGCGCCGAGCAGCGCGAGTGACCACGCAAAGGTGTAGCCGGTGGACGCCGTCGCACCCAGGCGCAGGAACCCGGCCAGCTCCCCGTGTGCGAACCGCGTTGCGGTGACGATCGCAAATCCCCCGGACGCGATCGTCCCCAGGATGACCGCGATGAGTCCTTCGCGATTGGCACCGGTGTCGTCTTTCGTCTCCCCCCGCGCGCCCGATCCAACCTTGAGGACCTCGGCTGCCGCCACGCCCTCGGGATACGGCAGGTCCGACGTCGTGACGAGCGCCCGGCGCAGTGGAATGGTGAAGAGGACGCCGAGTATTCCGCCGCTCACGCAGATGAGGAACGACTGCCAGAACGGAAACCCGGTCCACCATCCGACGATGACCAGTCCCGGCAGAACGAAAATGATTGCCGAGAGGGTACCGGCCGCCGACGCGACGGTCTGCACGATGTTGTTCTCGAGGATGGACGAGTCCCTGACGGTGCTCAGGATCGCCATCGAGATCACCGCCGCGGGGATCGACGACGCAAAGGTCAGCCCGACCTTGAGGCCGAGGTAGACGTTGGCAGCCGTGAAGACCGTGGTGAGGAGCACACCGAGGACGAGGCCGCGGGCCGTGAGTTCCCTGGTTTTCATCGGCCCAATCTTACGGTCGTCGACTGGCGGGCCGCGAGGTCCACCGCGATCGTGGTACCTTGGGGCCATGACTCTGCCCCGTCCCCGGATCATCGGGCTGCCTTATGACGCCAGTTCCTCGTTCCTGCGGGGCGCGGCAGCCGCACCGCCCCTCATTCGCGCCGCGTTGCACTCGCCGGCCGGGAACTGGTGGACCGAAGACCTCATGGACCTGCACGGGATGCTCGACGATGCAGGCGACCTGGATCTGCAATCTCCCGGCGACGCTCGCGAGCGCATACAGGCGGGGATCGGCGCCGTGCTGGCCGACGGAGGACGTCCGCTGGCGTTAGGCGGGGATCACGCCGTCACCTGGCCCGTGCTGCGGGCGATTCACGCGCATCATGGCCCCTGCACCGTGCTGCACATCGACGCGCATCCCGACCTGTACGACGTGTTCGACGGTGACCCGTATTCGCATGCCTGCCCGTTCGCCCGGATCCTGGAGGAGCAGCTGGCCTCGCGACTGGTGCAGGTTGGCATCCGGGCCATGAACGGGCACCAGCGAGCGCAGGCCGACCGCCACGGCGTCGAAGTCATCGACATGCGCGCCTGGGGATCGGGCGCCCGCCCTTCCCTCGATGGCGCCGTCTACATCTCGATCGATGTGGATGCCATCGATCCGGCGCACGCGCCCGGCGTATCGCATCGCGAGCCAGGGGGACTCACGGTCCGCGATGTCATTGGCCTGGTCCAGAACGCGGGAGGCAGCGTGATCGGCGCCGATGTCGTGGAGTTCAACCCGTCCCGGGACGTCAGCGGACTGACCGCTCAGGTTGCCGCCAAGCTCGTGAAGGAGCTGGCCGGCCGGATGCTCGACAGCGAGCGTCGCCGCGCGCCCACCTAACGTGCGGCTTCGGGGAGCGTTCGCGACGCGAGGCCCGTGTCGAGAAGAGCCACTTCGAGTTCGTGCGCGGACTGGATCCGCTGCGAGACGGGAACGGCCAGCGCCTTCAGGACGACGTGCTCCAGCAGCGGCGGCACGTCCGGGCGGTGCGTGCGCGGCGGGACCGCGGGCCGATAGCGCAACGATTGCGCGGCCTCGTGCGCGCTCCTGCCGCCGTAGGGTCGCCGGCCCGTGATCATCTCATACAGCACGATGCCCAGCGACCAGATGTCGGTGCGGTGATCGACGCGCTCGCTGCGAGCCTGCTCGGGACTCATGTACGCCAGCGTGCCCAACGGACCCGCGGCTCCCGTGAGCGTGATGTCCACCAGCTTCGCGATGCCGAAGTCGAGCAGCTTGACCATCCCGTCGGGCAGCACCATGACGTTCGACGGCTTGATATCGCGGTGAACGATCCCATGTGCGTGGGCGCGGGCGAGGGCGCGCGCGACCTGGACGCCGACCGAGACCACCTCGCTGAACGGGAATGACCCGCGGGCGATGCGCTCCTGCAGCGTTTCCCCGTCGTACAGCGGCATGGCCAGGAAGAGCTGTCCGTCATCCGTCTCACCGATCTCGTGGATGGTGCAGATGTTCGGGTGCTCGAGTGCCTCGATGGCCCGGGCCTCCAGCCGGAAGCGCCGCGCGGCCGAGTCGTCCGCCTCCAGCCGTGGCTGGAGGAACTTGAGCGCGACGGTGCGGTCCAGGCGAGTGTCGAGCGCCCGGTGGACCACGCCCATTCCCCCGCCGGCAATCCGCTCCTGGACCTGGTACCTGCCGACGGCACGTCCCTCCAGCGGCGCCCCGCCTGACGCGGCCGACTCCCGGACACGGGCGGCGAGGGGCGCGAAGTCGGCCGCCAGGCGGTCCACCGGACCGGGCCGGTCGTGGGCGTCGAGCAGCGACGCGATCTCGTCGCGCAGTTCCCGGTCGCCATTGCAGGCGTCCTCGAGATACGCGTCGCGGGTCGATCCCTCGAGACCCAGTGCCGCATCGATGATCTCGGCGATCCGCCGCCAGCGCTGCGTCCTGCCCGCCATCTAGGCGGAGAGCTCGCGGTTCAGCCAGGCCCGCGCCAGTGTCCAGTCGCGCTTCACGGTGGCCGGCGACGTGCCTAACGCTCCGGCCGTCTCCTCCACGCTCATGCCGCCGAAAAAGCGACATTCGACGACCCGCGCATAGCGCTCGTTCACCGCGGCCAGCCGATCAAGCGCCTCATCGAGCGCGAGTAACTCGTCGCCGCGCGACGTGGCCATCGCGACAGCGTCGTCCAGCGGCTCGGCGATCGCACCGCCACCCCGCTTTTCAGCCTTGCGGGCGACGGCGTAGTCGACGAGGACGTGTCGCATGGCCCGGGACGCCGCGGCGAGCACATAGTCGCGACCGGGCCAACGGATGTGGTCGAGCCTGGCCAGCTCGAGATAGGCTTCGTGCACCAGCGCGGTGGTCCCGAGCGTGTGGCCCGTCAGCTCACCACGCAGGTGGCGGTGGGCGACACGCCGAAGCTCTTCGTACACGACCGGAAAAACGGCGTCGAGGTCCTTGTCATCGGGGCCTGGAGCCTGGGGCATGGCCTGGGGGCTGGGTGCAGGGCTCAATACAGGTACTCGGGACCCGCGAGCCTCATTCTACGGCCGACGGCCGCGAGCCGGAATGAGCCTTTCCGGGCGCAATTTCGGCTTCTCCTGATACGGGCCAGCCGGCTCGCCCCCCCAACCCTCAGATCGGGAGACCACCCATGCGTCACACGTTACTCACCGTTGCCGCGGGAATGCTGATCGCGGCGTGCTCGTCCTCCAGCGCTCCCAGCACCGCCCTCTCGACCGCGGTTGCGACCTCGGCGCAGGACGCGCATGGATCCCACTCGGCCGTCGGCAATGGCACGCTGACGCCGGAGCAGCTGCAGGGCGTTGCCGCGGTACGAAAAGCGACGACGCAATTCCACGATATCGCGGCCGCCAAAGCGGCTGGCTACAACGTGCAGTATCCGGCCGGCTGCGCCGAGTCGCCCCAGGGAGCCCAGGCCTTTCATTACCTGAACAACTCCCTCGTGGATGCCACGGTTGAGCTCCTGCAGCCGGAGCTGCTGATGTACGAGCCGCAGCCTAACGGGAAGATGCAGCTCATTGGTGTGGATTACGTGGTTCCGCTCACGGCCTCCGCGACCGCGCCGACGCTGCTCGGCGTGCCCTTCGCGCGCAACGAGCCGCTGGGCGTATGGGCGCTGCACATCTGGTCGGCGCGACCCAACCCGAGCGGGATGTTCGCGGCGTGGAATCCGAAGGTGAGCTGCCAGTACGCGTCGCGGGCGACGCCGTGATTCAGCCGTTGCGGCGCCGGGTGATCGTGGCCCGGCGCCTTCCTGTTTCTTCTCCTTCCGTTCCTGTACCTGAAGTCCTTCGCGCTCTCTGCGTCAAATAAATGTTGTCGAACTTCCGCGCTCTCCGCGTTAAGGCTGTGCCTTGATCTGCACGGAAAAGGCAAGAGACTTTCAACGCGGAGAACGCAGAGAATGGGTTATTGCCTGGACGTCAGTGCGCCTTCGCCTTCGTGTTCCTTGCCCTTCTTTCCTGAAGCTGGAATCTTTTTCGCTCTCTGCGTCCGAATGGATGTTGCCAAACCCACTGCGTTCTCTGAGTTCTCTGCGTTACGGCAGTTTACGGAACCTGGAGTGCGGCCTCGACCTGTGCGTCAGTCAGCGATCGCAGCCGCCGGCTGGGCGAGCAACTCACGCACGCGGGGGATCACTTCGCGCCCGAACAGCCCGATGCTCCGCAACAGCGCGCCGTGCCCAAGCCACCCGGCACTGTACTTGAGCCCGAAGCGCGCGACGCCTAACGCCTTGACCGTCTCCGCGATCCTGCGGGCGACGGTCTGCGGAGCACCCACGTACAGCGACCCCTGCTCGATCTCCCGGTCGTACTCGGCGCGACTCATGGGTGGCCACCCGCGTTCGGCGCCGATCCGGTCACGCATGTCGCGGTAGGGCTGCCAGAACTCCTCGCGTGCCGCGGCGTCGGTCTCGCCGACGTGGCCGGGTGAGTGCACGCCAACGGGGAGGTGTGCCGCGCCTGTCTGATCGAGCGCGCGATGGTAGAGTGCCACGAACGGAGCGAATCGCCTCGGGTCGCCGCCGATGATGGCCAGGATGAGCGGGAGCCGGTAGCGCGCCGCGCGCACAACCGACTCGGGGCTGCCACCCACGCCGATCCACGTGGCCAGCCGTCCGTCCGCGGTCCTGGGGTAAACGTGCTGCCTGACGAGGGGCGCCCGCGTGGTGCCGCGCCATGTGACCGGCTCGCCCGTGCGGTCATGCTCGAGCAGCGCCGCGAACAGCTCGAGCTTCTCCTCGAAGAGCGTCTCGTACTGGTCGAGCGAGTACCCGAACAACGGAAACGACTCGGTGAACGACCCACGGCCGAGGATGATCTCGGCGCGGCCGGCAGACACCGCGTCGAGCGTGGCGAAGCGCTGGAAAACGCGCACCGGCTCGTCCGAGCTGAGCACCGTGACCGAGGACCCCAACCGGATACGGGTCGTGCGGCTCGCGATCGCCGCCAGCAGGACCTCGGGTGCCGAGATGGCGAAGTCGGGCCGGTGGTGCTCGCCGACGCCGAAGAAGTCGACGCCGGCTTCATCCGCCAGCACGGCCTCATCGGCCACGTCACGAAGGACCCGCGCGTGGCTGTTCGGCGTGCCGTCCGGGCCGCGAGTGATGTCTCCGAAGGTGTCGAGGCCGAGTTCGAGGGTGTTGATCAAGCAGGAGTGTTCTCAGGGCAAAGTTGCGTGATGGCCGAGCACTGGCTGAAGATACGCCAGGTCAGGGTGCTCAGGTCAGCACGCGAGCGGAGGACAGTACCGCTCCGGACTGCTCCTTCCGGCGCCGGCTCAGGATGCCCGCCGAGACCAGCGTCATGACCAGCGCCACCGGCAGGGGTTCGAGGAACGTGACGGCAGCATTGAATGCCGGATTCTGGTACATCCGGGCAAACTTCTCCATGTCGGCCCTTCGCTTCGCGAGCTGTGCCTCGGTCTCGCCGTCGGCGCGCGCGCTCTCGAGGGTATGCGCCTGTAACTTGACCAGGAAATCGGGCGAGAGTTTGAAGTAGACCACTTGCCAGGTCGCGACGTAGCAGATGGATGCAATGGCGGCGATCAGCGCGCCAACCTTGAACGCCCGGCCGAAGCTGATCGACCCGCCGGCGACATTGTCCCGATACGACCGGATGCCGAAGTAGATGAGCAGGAAGGCGAGCACCATCGACGTATAGCCGATGATTTCGCCCCGGTCGAATCCGATCCGGTCCATGAACGGGACGGTGGCGAGCATCATCGCCGAGATGATGACGCCGGAGATCAGGCCGAAGGTAAGTACGGTCTTCTTCATGGTGCGAGTCCTCAGTGACGTTGGAAAGCGCGGTGAACGGACGGCATTCTGGCCAGACCGGCCGACTTTCGCGTCACCAGAACGGGTGATTTTGCGCCCGGAACGCCAAAATCACCCTTTCAGGGGATGAGTCCAGCCTCCTTCGCCACCTGGACAGCATGGGTGCGCCGTCTGGCTGACAGCTTGTCGAAGAGACGGGCAGCGTGCGTCTTGACCGTGTTCTCGCTGACGAACAGCCGTTCGGCGATCTCCCGGTTGCTGAAACCAGCCGCCATCGCCTCGAGGATCTCGAGCTCCCGCGGGGTGATCCCGAGCTGCTGCAGTCGCGCCTCATTACGCCTGAATGGCTCGCCCACGCGCACGGGGACCTCCACCGGGACCTCCTTGATGAGCACCTCGGTGCGCGTTCGAGTGAGCTTGAGCCCCAGCCAGATGCCGAGCGCCGAGAAGATGAGCGCGACAATGCCGCCATAGATCTCGAGTGAGTGCTCGAGGACGAGAAAGCGGTATTCGACCAGCTTGAGCGCGGCGATCAGGACGCCGCCCAGGATGCCGTAGAGGAGGACGGTTTTCTTCACGAGCGGCGCTGCCGGGACCACCTGTTGCTGGAGACGGGGCAGACAGAACCTAACTCACCCGGCAACACCTGTCCCTTGGCAGACCGGGAGGCCCGCGACAATTCCGCTGCGACAGGGACGTATCCTGCGCAGCGGAATGCGCGTTACGGCTTCCCCCGGACGCGTTATGCGACCGACTCTGCTTTCAGGTACATCTGCGAGGCCGGGGTGGTGAGCGTTTCGCCCGTCTCGAGCAACGTCTTGAGTCCGGAGAGGACCATCGGCCAGCCACCGAACAGTTCCGCGTTGGCGCCCTCACGGAGCTGGTCGTGCGTCACCGTAAGGCAGCAGGAATCGCCCACCGGTTCGATTTCCCACGTCACCCGCGAATATCCCTCTGCCTTGACCTCGTCGCTCCATAGTGCGCGAAACGTCTGGACCAGCCGTCGGGGAGGATCCACCTCGAGAACCTCTCCGTCCGCGATCTCGACCCCCGGCATGACGGTCGCCTCAGTGGTACGGCCGACGGTGCGCGAACCCGGCTTCCAGTCAGAATGAACGCCGACGCCGAACGAGTATCTGGCGCGGAGTTCCGGGT
>DAIUET010000137.1:0-2827 GCA_036845045.1 Gemmatimonadaceae bacterium
GCCACCGCCATGAGGTTCGCCTCGGGCGGAAGCTTGTACGCCGGGTGACCCCAGTATCCGTTGGTGAAGATCCCGAGCTGTCCCGACGACACGAACTTGGCGACGCGATCCTTCACCTCGCGGAACCAGGTGGCCGAGTTGTTCGGCCACGGGGAGATCGACGCGGCCAGGCGGGACGTGGCCGCCGGATCCGCCTTGAGAGCACTCGTGACATCCACCCAGTCGAGCGCGTGCAGGTGGTAGAAGTGGATCACGTGGTCCTGCACGAACTGCATCCCGTGCACCATGTTGCGGATGAGGTTCGCGTTCGGCGGGATGCGGATGCCGAGCGCGTCCTCGACGGCGCGGCAGGAGGCGACCGCGTGCACGACCGTGCAGACGCCGCAGATGCGCTGTGTGTAGGCCCAGGCATCACGCGGGTCGCGGCCCTGCATGATGATTTCGATCCCGCGGAACTGCGTGGCGCTGGACCAGGCGTTCGTGATTTTGCCGTTGTCCTGCTGCGCCTCGATCCGCAGGTGCCCCTCGATGCGGGTGATGGGATCGACGACGACTCTCGTGGCGGTCATACCTGGTCCTCCGTCTTCGTGGAAGGCGTTGAGGCCGCGGCGGCCACCGCCGCCTCCTCCTGGCGCCGCCGCCTGAGCTGGTAGACGCCCGTGGCCGCCGCGTGCGCCAGGACGCCGGCTGTGGCGCCGATCGCCAGTGAGGCGCCGATCAGGTCGACCTTGCTCTCGATACCGAACCCGGCGACGTTAGGCAGCCGTCCATAGAAGGGTGCCATCGTGTCCCAGAAGAAGGGCTCCGTGCAGCCGATGCAGGGATGACCCGCGCCGATCGGCCAGCTCGTGCGCGTGTTCCAGAGGAAGATCGGGCACGGGGAGAACGTCGCCGGCCCCTTGCAGCCCACCTTGTAGAGGCACCACCCCTTTCGGGCCGCCTCGTCATCGAAGACTTCCACGTACTGGCCGGCGTCGAAGTGCGCTCGCCGTGGACACTGGTCGTGGATCCGCTTTCCGTAGGCGAAGAGCGGCCGGCCCTCGCTGTCCATCGCGGGCAGGCGGCCGAAGGTGAGGAAGTGCACGACTGTCGCCGTCACCACATCGCCGATCGGCGGGCAACCCGCGATGTTCACCACCGGCTTGTCGGTGATGACCTTGTTGATCCCGACGGCGCCGGTCGGGTTCGGACGCGCCGCCTGCACACTTCCCCAGTGGGCGCACGCGCCAACCGCAATGACGGCCGCCGCGTCCCGCGCCGCCTCCTCGATGATCTCCTTCCCGGTGCGTCCGCCGATCGTCAGGTAGATCCCGTTCTCATTGAGCGGCACGGAGCCGGTCACGATGAGGACGTATTTCCCCTTGTTGGCGGCCATGGAATCGGCGAGCGCCTTTTCCACTGCGGCGCCGGCGCCAGCCATCAGCGTGTGCTGGTAGTCGAGCGACACCAGATCGAGCACCAGGTCGCCGATCGTTGGTTCGGCGGTGCGCAGCACCGATTCAACGCAGCCGGTGCATTCCTGCAACTGGAGCCAGATCACGGATGGGCGTTGGGGTTGAACATTCGCGCGGCCTCCAATCGCAGAGTGTCCACCGGGTCCCGGACCAGGCTCGGCCAGAAAAAGACCCGGTTGGTTTTGCAGCTTTACGCGAATGTTCCGGCCAACCCGCGGCGCGAGTATCAGCGTTTCCGGGCGGGTCTGATACGGGAATGCCCGACGCTCAGGTCGGGTATCCGGACGGGTCGGCGGACGACACCTGGGGGAGCGGTCCCGGGGCCGGCGCACCGGCCCCGGGACTCACTTCAACCCGGAGATCCTACTTCGCCACGATGTCGATCTTGTGGCCTTTGATCTTCTCCACTTCCGTCTTCGGCATGCGGATCTTCAACACGCCGTCCTTCATCTCGGCGGCGATCTTCGCGGCGTCGATGGTCTTCGGGAGGGTGAAGGTCCGGCGGAATGCCCCGTAGGTGCGTTCCCACAGGTGATACCGGGGACCGCCGTTCTTTTCCGGCAGCTTCTCTTCTTTCTCTTCCTTCTTCTCGCCCTGGATGGTGAGGAGGTCGTTCTCGAAGTTGATCTCGATGTTCTCCTTGACCATGCCGGGTAGCTCGGCCGTCAGCACGAGCTCCTTTTCGGTCTCGAGGATCTCGACCTTGGGAACCCAGCCGACGGGTTCCGTCATCGGAAATCCTTCGGCACCGAACTCGGTGCCAAAGAAGCGACGCAGCCGGTTCTGTGCCTCGGTCAGCTCGCGTTCCATGGCGAAGAGTGGGTTGGGTAACAGCCGTGTCATTGTCTTCTTCCTCCGTGTTGCAGGGGATCGCGACCCGCCGCGGGATACGCATTCCCTGACCAACGTCATGATGCGGACGGTGCGCGCGACGCGGCGTAGGTGAGCCTCCCATGCGTTGTCGGACTTCCGCCACTTCACGGAGCGAGAGCAGAATCCCCGCGGGGCTGTGGGCGCCTCGCGGGGATTCTTTCCTCTGCTGGTAATTGCCGGTGGTCTGCCCGACCCCGGGCCACCTCAGACCCTCAGCCTGCGTGACGCGGTTCCTGCCGGCAATCGTATCTGTGTCGGTGGTCCGACACAGGGCCCCGAAACCTCGGAGCCTGGATGTGACCAGCTACAACACATCCGGTCGTCCGGGGTCGAGTTGCCGAACGACCTCCTTCCGACAGTTTCTGCGGGAAGGTCCCGGTCACGGCACACCGTCCGTGATCGCGACGCGAATATCGGAAGCACCTTTGCCGATGCCCGCAGGGGTTTCCCTGAAATTCTGTCTGTCGTTCGCCGACACGCTGCGACCCCGCGGCGGGACC
>DAIUET010000137.1:2927-8416 GCA_036845045.1 Gemmatimonadaceae bacterium
TTCCCTGAAATTCTGTCTGTCGTTCGCCGACACGCTGCGACCCCGCGGCGGGACCTGAACCGCGGGGTCGTGACAGGCTCGCACTTCCGTACGGTGACCATCTCCTGCTTCGACCCGGGGGTCCGGCCCCGTGCCGAAGCAGGACGGGCAGACGAACTACCGCAGCGTGATGCCCGCGACCACTGGCACCCACCGCAGGTGACGGCTGTCGTCGCTCGCGATGGTCGAGCTGCCGTCGGCGAACACGTTCGTGAACTGCGTCTGCACGAACAGCGACGTGGCACCCAGCACGTGGAATTCCAGGCCTGCCCCGCCGGTGAGACCGAACTTCGTGACCGTCTTGGATTCCTCGAAGCGGTCGTTCAGCGCCGAGGCGGCTCCGTACTCCCGGAACATGAACGCACCACCGCCACCCATCAGGTAGAACAGATTCGTGCGGGCGTTGTTGATCGGAAAGTTCAGGGTCGCCATGGCCTGCGCGGTGAAGAGCCGCGGATCCGGATTCACGAACGTCGGTGCCAGCCGCCCTTCGAACGTCTGCATCCCGAGTTCAGCGCGGACACCGAGCACCGTGCCCGGCTTGCTCCATCCAAATGGCACCACGAAGTTGAGTCCCTCGCTGTACCCGATCCGGCTCAGGGTGCCGGTCGTGACATTGACGCCGGTTCCAACGCCCACGTAGAACCCGCTGTTCCCGAACATGCGACCATAGCGGAGCGAGTGGAGTTTCCCGTCGAGACGCTGGACATCCTGCGCGAGCGCGGCGTTCTTCGCGACTTCCGCCGCGAGGGCGCTGCGAAGGGTGGTCAACTCCGCGTTCAACACACGAAGCTCTTCCCGCATCGAGCTGATCATCCGTTCACTCTCGGCTGTGCGGTTCTTCAGCGTATTCGCATCCGACTCCATCGCGTCGATACGTTGCTGAAGTGATTCGACGCGCGCCTCGAGGGCGCTGATGGCGGCACGCTCGGCGGACAGCGCCACGTCACCGGTTGATTCCCTGGTGGTGACCCGCGCGCCGTCTTTGCGGACCGGGATCCGCTGCTCCGAGACGGGACGCGTCGGGTCCTGTGCAGTCAGCGACCCCGCCGTGAGTGCAATGGCGAGGGTGACCGCAATCGGCATGAACTTTTTCATATGAGCTCCTGCGCTCCTGGTTGATTCCCTCATGTCCATCAATCGCTCCTGAAGCGTGACCGTTGATGGTCGGTCGTGACCTTTCTCTGCGATGCCCTGACAGCGAGTGCCACTGACGCTGCATGCAATTCACCTCACGGTGGCCCGTGCGTATGCAGGAGCTTTCCCGATGCTGTGCACGGGTTTGGTGGACTCGCGAAGTTCGCGCGAACGGTCGGGGCGCTGCTGACAGTGGTCAGGTGAGCACGCCGACAGCAGACGTTCGACGCGCGGTCCGCCACTTCCATGCCTGACCAATTACGGCCGGTGTGAGCGACAGCAGCAGCACCACCAGCCATTCGCGGCCGCCGATTGGATAGAGCGCCAGGACCCTCCGCAGCACGGGCACCTGGAACGCCGCGAGCTGCAGGGCGATGCCGAGGATGAGTGCACCTAACGCATAGCGGTTCGATGTCGCCTGGCTCGGCGCCAGGACCGCTGACCGGGAACGCGCGTTGCCGAGGTGAAACAGCTGTGCGAAGCCGAGGGTCATGAACGCCATCGTGGTTGCGACCTCGGGCTGCGCGGCGAAGCGCCAGAGACCCCACGCGAAGGCTGCGAAGGACACCGCGCCGATGAGCAGTCCGAAGCGAACGGTCGTCAGGGTGAACGCCCTCGACATGATCTGCGCCCGCGGGTCGCGTGGCGGATGGCGCATCACGTCATGTTCGGCCGGCTCGAAGGCAAGCGCCAGCGCGGGAAACGTGTCGGTCACGATGTTGAGCCACAGCAACTGCAGCGGCAGTAACGGTAACGGCAGCCCCGTCATGCCTGCCGCCAGCAACACCGCCAGTTCACCCAGGTTGCAGCTGAACAGGTAGAAGACAAAACGACGGATGTTGTCGAAGATGGCGCGGCCCTCCTCGACCGCGACCGCGATCGTCTCGAATCGGTCATCGGCGAGGACGACACCGGCCGCTTCACGCGCCGCGTCGGTCCCCCGGCGACCCATTGCCACCCCGATATCCGCCTTCTTGAGCGCCGCCGCGTCATTCACTCCGTCCCCCAGCATGGCCACCACCTCGCCACGGCGCTGCAGTGCTTCGACGATTCGCAGCTTGGTTTCGGGACTCACCCGTCCGCACACGGCGAGCCGCGCCACACTCTCCTCGAGTTGGGCGTCGGACAGCCGGTCGATCTCGGCGCCTGACGCCGAACCACCTGACGAGTCGAGCAGACCCAGTTCCCGCGCCACGGCGTTGGCCGTCGGCACCTGGTCGCCCGTCAGCATGACGATGCGGATGCCGGCCTCGCGCAGACGGGCGACAGTGCTCTTCACGCCCGGCGCCGGGGGATCGATCATTCCCGCGAAGCCCACGAACGTCAGCTGCTGCAGGTGCTCTTCGTCCGCCGCCTCAACGCGTCCTTCGGCCAGGGCGAGCACGCGCAGGCCGCTGTCCGCCAGGCGCTGATTGTGGGAGTTCAGCTGGTCGCGATACTGGTCATCCAGCGTCTGCTCACCGGACGCGGTCAACATGCGATCGCATCGGGCGAGGACGTTGCCCGGGGCTCCCTTCACGAACGCCACCAGGCCGCCGGCGGACCGGTGGAACGTCGCCATGAGCCGGCGCGCGTTCGAGAACGGAAGCTCGGCCACCTCCGGCAGTTCCGGGAGCAGCGCCGATCGATCGATGCCGAGCAGCTCGGCGCCCGCGATCAGCGCCCGGTCCTCGGGGCTTTCCCCCACGAGGGTCTCGTGGTCCGCCAGCCGCTCGACCATGCGGCTGGCGAGCGTACCTGTGCGCAGCGCATGGGCGAGAAGCGCCGGAACCTCGGCGGGTCTTCCCGGCCTGTCTCGTGCCTGCCCCGGCGGCGGGACAGGGTACTGCTCATCTGCCACCGCGATCGTCGTGAGCGCCATCTCGCCCGACGTGAGGGTTCGGGTCTTGTCGGTGCAGATGACCGTCGTCGAGCCAAGCGTCTCCAGTGAGGGCAACCGCCTGACGAGTGCGTTCCGGCGGGCCATCCGGTGCACGCCGATGGCCATCGCGATCGTCACTACGACCGGCAGGCCCTCCGGAACTGCCGCGATGGCGACGGCAATCCCCGTCTGCAGGACGCGCGCGATCGAAACGCCCTTGAGCAGCTCGACGAACGCGATCAGCGCCGCGATCACGAGCGCCGCACCGGCCAGCCGCCGCCCCAGCGAGTCCAGGAGGTGCTCGAGAGACGTGCGCTCCTCCGCGATACCCGCGACCAGCACGCCAATCCGCCCCAGCTCGGTCGCGGCGCCGGTGGACGTCACGGCGGCCCGTGCGTGCCCGCTGACCACGGACGTGCCCTGGAAGACGAGGTTGATCCGATCATGAAGCGGCGTCTCAGGCACCAACTCGACATCGGAGCGCTTCTCCACCGACACCGACTCACCGGTGAGCGTCGCTTCCGTCACCGCCAGCCCGGCTGTGTCTATGAGACGGGCATCGGCGGGGACGTTCGCTCCGGGCGCGAGGGCCACGATGTCCCCGGGAACGAGCTCCCTGGCGTCGATCTCGACCAGGGAGCCATCGCGCACGACGTGGGCCCGCAGCGCGACGAGCGAGCGCAGCCCCTCCATGGCGCGCCGGCCCCGCAATTCGGTGACGAATCCGAGCGCGACATTGATCACCAGGACCGCGATGATCGCGACCCCGTCCGCCGTTTCACCACTCAGCAGCGCGATCCCGCTCGCGACCACGAGCAGCGCGACGATCACGCTCCGCAACTGGCCGGCCAGGATACGCCACGCCGGCGTCGGCTTCAGCGCCGGTAGCTCGTTAGGTCCGTGCCGCCGCCGTCGCTCGGCGATGTCACCGCCGGTTAGTCCGTCCACGCCTGAATCGAGCGCTCGGAGGACGTCACCGGCGCTCAGTGCGTGCCAACGGCCCGCGCCGCTGGCCGTATCGGCTGATCGCCCCGCAGGCGGTTGGTGATCGCGGACGCGCATTACGGTCTCGTTCTCACGTTAAGGCCGGACGCCGGATGCTTGAATCGTGGCTCGGATGGAGGTCGGCATGAACAACCGGACGGCCCGGCCGGGGAAACCCCGACAGATCACTATCCCGGGGACGGCGATTCTCCGAGGAGATGAGCACCCCAGCGGCGTTTCGTCCTTCTCTGGGCGCCGTCGTGATTCCTGCCGCGGCGGTGCTTGTCGCGCTCGCCGGCATGGCCCTGCGGCTCAGTGGCGCCGACCCCGAGTGGGCCTCTCGCGTCTGGCTGGTGGGACTGATTGTCGTTGGGGCCCCCGTTCTCCTCCGGACGCTGGGCCACGTGGCCAGAATGCACCTCGCAACCGACGTCGTTGCGATGCTGGCCATCGTCGGCGCGATCCTTCTGGGCCACCCGCTGGCCGGACTGATCGTCGTCATCATGCAGACCGGGGGTGAGGCACTCGAGCGCTACGCCGAAGGTCGCGCCTCACAGGCGGTCCGCAAGCTCGAGGAGGATGCCCCTCGCATTGCGCATCGCCTGAAGGAAGGACGAGGCGAAGACATTCCGGTCGACGAGATCGCCGTGGGCGACGAGATCCTGGTGCGCCCGGGCGAGATGGTGCCGTGCGATTCAGTCGTCCTCACCGGTGAGTCGCACATCGACGTATCGCGCCTGACCGGTGAACCGCTCCCGGTTCAGGCCCGACCCGATACGCGCCTCATGAGCGGCAGCCTGAACCTCAACGGCGCCCTCGTCACGCGCGCACTTGCCGTGTCCAGTGAGAGCCAGTACGCGCGGATCGTCGAGTTGGTGAAATCCGCCGCCGCACACAAGGCGCCGCTGCAGCGGCTCGCTGATCGTTATGCAGTCTGGTTCACCCCGGCGACTCTCGCCCTCTGCGCCATCGCGTGGATCGCGTCCGGCGACCCGACCCGCGCGCTGGCCGTCCTCGTCGTCGCCACTCCCTGTCCCCTCATTCTCGCTACACCGATCGCGATCATCGGAGGCATCAACCGGGCCGCCAGCCGGCAGATCATCGTCCGCACTGGCGGGGCGCTCGAGCAGCTCAGCGACGCGCGGGTGGCGGTGTTCGACAAGACGGGGACGCTGACCATCGGGCGACCCTCCGTCTCTCGCGTGACGGTCATGCCTCCGTTCAGCGAGCGGGAGGTGCTACGTCTCGCCGGCGCGGTCGAGCAGCACTCCGGATACACGCTGGCCCGGAGTGTTGTCGATGCCGCGATGGCTGCCGGCGACACTCTCCCGTCTCCGACCGATACGATAGAAGAACCTGGACGCGGGATTACGGCGCGCGTAGACGGTCACACGGTGTCGGTCGGCGCTCGCGGGTATATCGCCGCCCGCGCACAGGAAGTTGATGCACAGGTAACCTCCACGTCCGG
>DAIUET010000138.1:0-8408 GCA_036845045.1 Gemmatimonadaceae bacterium
ACCTGCGCCGTCGACTCGTCGAATGTGTACCGCTCGAGTTCCCAGTCGCCCTCCTTCGTCAGGCGCGCCATCGTAGCGGGATCGATGGCCGACACACCCTGGGCACCGACGACGATGCAATTGTCGGCCGTCATCTCCGACGCCGCCTCACCGTCCTTGTCGCGCATGGCGTTCCAGAAACGCCGCTCATGTTCGAGCAGCTCCTGAGTCCTCGTGGTCGTCGTCATGGAACCTCCTCGCCTACCGTGGATGAGTACCGAAGAGGGAATCTCGCGCGCTGGTTCACCCGGGACAAACACAGCCGTAGCGAAACGCGCGAACCATACGTGCGGGTGTGAGCCAGACTCAGCGCTCGCGAGGCGATCTGCGATCGTCAGCGCCGTCGGGCGGCGGCGCACCCTCGTTTATTCCCGCCGGAGGCACCGGTCCAGGATTTCGGCCCGGACCAGCTGCTGATCATTGATGATCCGGTAGAACTCATCGAAGTATTTCCGCGTGTCGGTGGCGACGTCGAGGCGCAGGAGCTTGCCGATGGGATCCTCGTAGAGCGCGTAAATCGCGCGCTTCTTCTCATTCAGCAGCGCGAAGACCTTCCGGAACTGCTCCGAGTCCGCACAGAAGCCCCGGAAGTGCCGCTGGCGGACATTCCGGATAGGGAGCGCGGGGTTCGGTGTGGCATAGACGGTGTTGACCGCTCCCGAGTAGTCGAAGTCGTAAGGCACGGGAATGGTCTCTCCCTGCGGGGTGCCCACGAGAAACGCGTTATGCAGCTCGGACACCAGGAAGTCCGTGTTGCCGATCATGTACTCGAACACGCCCATGAGGGCGCGGTGGAACGGCTCGAGGTCCGGACCCGCTGCGCCCTTCGCCTTGAGCAGGGCCGAGTTCATCCGCGTCGCGACCGCGTCGCGCTCGTCGATGAAGAACGCGTATCGCGTGGTTCGCGTCCGTCCGCTCGGCGCATCCACATAGGTGATCTGGAGGGCGCGTGGGGTATGGCCGAACGGCGTGAGCAACTGGTAGATACGGTAGAGCTGGAGTTCCTGCAGGATGTACTGCTCGTACGCCGGGTGGTCCTTGCAGAAACTCGTCAGGCGCGCCTTGCGAAGACCCTCGAAGGGCGTTCCCGCGGTGAGCGAGTCCGGGAACGTGATGCTCAGCGGGGGGAACTCGCAGTGCGTCAGGCGCCAGCGGCCGTGGGTCTTCACCTTCACCGGCATCGTGACGGTCCTGCCGCCCGAGTCCCGGAACGACACCGAGGCGTCGCGGGTGGGCACATCGTCGGCGGTATCGGCGCGCAACTGTCGGATGTCGGACACCAGCGTGAAGCGGAGCGGCTCGACCCGGCTGAAGAACGGAATGGCGCGGCCCGAATCGTCCTGGGCAAACCCACAGAGCGGCTTGGCGGCGCCGACCACAACAGCGGCAATCAGCAGTGCTTGGCGTCTCATCCCACGGATCCGCGGAGGCTGTTGAATCCGGAATGTAGGTTGCGGTCGAGGCCGCGCCAGACGCCGCGTGCACTTCTCGCGATGGGTGTTGCGTCGGACCGATCCAGGCTCAGGACGTTGGGCAGGCCGGAGCACAGGCGTCAGAAGGCACGCCCAGAAAAAAGAACGGCAGGCGACGTCCGGAGACGTCCGCCTGCCGTTGTGTACCGGACCTGCTCAGTCGGCGATCTGACCGCGTATCTCGCCGTTGGGATTCGCTGCAGTATGCAGGTTGACGTACGTGTTACCGGCCAGCATGTGAGTCAACAGTTGCTGCATGTTGATCGACGCGTTGCCGGTCGTCGTGAACGAACCGGACACGAGTACGCCGGTTGTTCCGGTTGCGTTCGAGACCGTCAGCGGCACGATCGGGTTCGCATTGGTGCCGGTACCAGCTGGGCCATGGATATGCGCGGCGGTCACCGGGCCGCTCAGGTCACCGTTCACGGTCACCGTGTACTGGATGGTGGTGGTTCCACCGGACGTGGATGAAGTGAACGTGGCCGACGCCGTGGCGGTCGTGGTGACCGGAGGGACTTCCTGTGCGCCGGTAAGATTCGCCGTGAAGGTATTGGTGTCGGGCGGACCATTCGGATCCTCGTCATCGTCGTCGCAGGCGACGGCCGTGACGGTTGTCAACGCGAGCAGTGCAGTGAGTGCATGACGAGCTTTCATATCCTACCTCCGCGTGAGTACGGGAACACTCGCGGCCGAAAGGCGACGCGCAGAACCTGAGGGGGCGTGCGTTTTGCCGCGCATAACGCCGCGGACAAGCAGACACTCGTATCCCGAAGCTATGCGCGAGGTCCATCGGATCAAAGCGTGCTCCACTGCTGCCGGCGACCTCAACTCTTCACCGGCGTCCGCGCTTCGTCACTCCTCCGGAGAAGCCAGTTGCTCCGTGGTCACGAACGCAGGCTCGTTAGCGAGGCCTGACGTTCCATCCCTCAACACTTGATACAATCAACTGTTGAGGGTATGCTCGGCGCATGGCTCGTCAACTCGATTTCCTTCAGGGGACGCTCGACGTGCTGGTGCTTCGCGCACTCACGTGGGGGCCCATGCACGGCTACGCCGTCGCCAGCTTCATCCGCCGGGGTTCCACCGGAACCTTCACTGTTCTCGACGGCGCACTGTATACCGCCCTCCATCGGCTCGAGGAACGCGGGTGGGTCGAGTCCGAGTGGGGCAATTCGGACAAGAAGAAGCGCGCCAAATTCTACCGGCTCACGACCGCCGGGCGACGCGCCCTCCGCGCTGAAACGCAATCGTGGAACGACTACGTCGCGGCGGTCGCGCGCGTTCTCAGTGCCACACCCGAGCCGGGAGCAACCTCGCCATGAGTGTGTTTCGCTTCTGGAAGACGGACGTCGGGCGGGACATCGATGACGAGCTGCGCTTCCATTTCGACGCAAGGATTGACGAGCTGGTGGCGCTGGGCGCGACTCCCGAGGCCGCGCGCGCGCAGGCGGTGGCGGAGTTCGGGAATGTCGATGAAGTGCGCTCCCACCTGCGGGCCATCGACGTTCGTGTAGCCGCGCAGCGGAAGCGTGCCGACCTGCTCGAGGACTGGCGGCAGGACGTCACCTATGCCGTCCGGTCGCTGCGTCGGGCGCCCGCGGTCTCGCTGACCATCGTCCTCACGCTCGCGTTAGGCCTGGGCGTCAACGCGGCGATGTTCTCGCTGCTGGACGTGGTCCTCTTCCGGGCGCCGGAGGGTGTCGCCAACCCGGGTGACGTGCGGCGCCTGTGGAATCACCGGACGTTCCGGAGCGGGGCACAGTACTGGTCGGGATATGAATACCGGGGTTATGCCGCAGTGGAGGAGGCGCTGGCCGGGAGGGCCGACCTCGCCATCTACGACCGTCCGACCGGTGTCGCGCTCGGGCGGGGTGACGATCCCCCGCAGGTCAACGTTTCCACGGCGAGTGCCTCGTACTTCACGGTGCTTGGCGTGCGACCGGCTCATGGCCGGCTCTATGGTCCGGATGAGGATCGACTGGAGGCCGCTGCACCCGTTGCCGTCATCAGCGATCGGCTGTGGCGGCGTGAGTTCGGCTCCGATCCAGCGGTCATCGGCCAGGTCATCGCGCTGCGGGAACGACCTTATACGATCATCGGAGTCCTGCCGCCGCGCTTCAGCGGTGTCGACCTCGATGCCGCGGAGGTCTGGGTGCCGATGGCCGGCAATCCGGCGTATTCGGAGAGCACGCTGGCAGACTGGTACCGCAATCCGAACATCAACGGATTCCAGGTGCTGATGCGGCTGCACCCTGGTGTCGCGGAGCCGGAACTGGAACAGCGCGCGACGCTGGCACTCAGGCAGCCGGACATCGGACCTCGGCAGGACACGGTCACGGTGGCGCGTTTCGGGTCACTGGTGCATGCGCGCGGGCCGGGGAAGGCGAGTGCCGCGTTGCAGGTGGCGCAGCGCGCGGGCGGTGTGGCGTTGATCGTCCTGCTGGTCGCGTTTGCCAATGTGGTCAACCTCCTCATGGCACGCACCGTCCAGCGCCGGCGCGAGATCGCGATCCGGCTGTCGCTTGGCATTTCGCCGTCGCGACTCGTCAGGCTGCTGGTCACCGAGAGCGTGCTGTTGTCGCTCGCCGCGGCGGTGGCGGCGCTCGCGGCGGCCTGGTGGGGCGGGGGGGTGCTCCGGGAACTGCTGATGCCGGATGTGCTGTGGGCCGGGAATCCGCTGCACCTGAGGGTTCTTCTCGTCGGGGTGGCGGCGGCGATGGTTGCCGGCGTTGCCGCTGGACTCGTGCCGGCGCTTCAGAGCCGATCGCCTGACCTGACCCGGGCGCTGAAGAGCGGTGTGCGTGAGGGCAGCTCGCGTCGTTCACGACTGCGCTGGTTCCTCGTCGCCAGTCAGGCCGCGCTCTCGGTCGTGCTGATCGTGGGTGCGGCGCTGTTCGTGCGAAGCCTGAACAACATCCGCGCACTCGACATCGGCTACACGGTCAATCGCCTGGCGTTTGCCTCGGTGCAGCAGGGAACGGACAGGGCGCGCCTGGCGGAGATTTCCGACCGATTGCTGCAGCTCGAGGATCGTCTCGCCAGTGTGCCCGGCGTCGAGCGCGTGGCATACACGTCAATGCGACCCAAATGGGGCATCCAGTTCGCCAGCTTTTTCCCGGATGGAACGGCCGGGAAGCTCACGGCGCTCTTCAATGCGGTGTCGCCGGCGTATTTCGCTGCCACGGGCACCAGGGTGATCCGCGGTCGCGGGTTTACGAGCGGCCCGGCCGGTCGTTCCGAGCGGAGCATCCTGGTCAACAAGGCATTCGCGGACTCCGTCTGGCCCGGCCTGGACCCGCTCGGACGATGCGTGCGATTCGCCCGGATCGATGCACCCTGTTTCTCGGTGATTGGTGTGACGCAGAATGCGCTCCAGATCGGGTTGAAGGAAGCACCCGAGCCACACATCTGGGCGCCGATCGCAGAGAGAGGGGTCGGCGACGTCGTGTTTCGCATGGACCCCGAGCGGTTGACCACGGCGCTGTCGCAGGTGCGCGACCTGTTGCGTGCCGAATTCCCGGGCGCGAAGGTCACGACGAACACCATGGTCGCGGCGATGGAGCCGGAGTACCGGCCGTGGCAGCTCGGTGCGACGTTGTTCACGCTGTTCGGTGTCCTGGCGGCGCTGGTCGCTGCCATCGGGGTGTACAGCTCGGTGAGCTATGCGGTGAGCCAGCGCACGCATGAATTCGGAGTGCGCGTGGCGCTGGGGGCGACCGGAGGACGGATCATCGGCCAGGTCGTGGGCGACGGCGTGAAAACCGTGGCCTTCGGCGTCATCGCCGGCGTCCTGCTGGCGCTCGCGTTAGGCAGGATCGTGGCGTCCCTGCTGTACGGGGTGTCGCCCGGCGATCCCCTGGCGATGCTGGTGGCGGCTGGCGTGCTGCTCGCGGTTGCCGTGGCGGCCTCTTTCGCCCCGGCGTGGCGCGCGGGAAGGGCCGATCCGGTGACCGCGCTTCGTACCGACTGAGACCAACCGCGGGGCGGGCGCCCCCGCATCCGGCTGATCGTCGGTTCGCTGGACGTCGCGCGACTGGAGTTTCTCGATGCCCGGGGTAACTCACCCTACGGCTGCCGAACTGACCATACCTCACGCGAGCGCACCATCCGCGACCGCCAGCCATGGATCGGATTCAGCGGTCTTCGGCGCCGCGGTCTACTGCTGCTCGGGTTCGCGCTGCTCGCGAGCTACCTGCCGGCGCGCCGCACGGTGCGCGTGGATCCGATTACCGCGCTCCGCTCCGATTGAGGTAGGTTTGACAATGGTAAGAGAAATCCTGGTCGTCGCGACAAGCTTCGTGCTCGCGGGCTGCGGTGCGCAAACGCCCGCGCCGGCTTCACTGCCGCAGACAACTCCTGCGTCTCGGGCGCTGGCGGAGTGGCTGCGAAGCTATAACTCCGCCGACGCGGACAGCCTGCTCGCGTTCGTCCAACGGTCGTACGCGGCGTTGGAGCTGGCTGCGCGTCCGGCCGAGCTAGTGGCGCGCGGGCATCGTCTCTGGCGCCAGAACTACGGCAACCTCGAGCTGTTGCGATTGGATACCGTGACGGCGCACGCTGCCGATGCGTACGTGCGACACAGCCTCACTGGCGCCGTCGGCAAGGTGTACGTCGAGGTGGATTCGCTCGCCCCCCACGGTATCACCGGCGTCTACCTGTGGCCGTTCGCGCCTCCGCCTGTCGATCTCGTCACCCGGGAGCAAAAGTCCGATGCGGACATCGCGCGCGAGCTGCGCGACTACGCGGAGCGTCTCGAGGCGGCCGACGTCTTCTCCGGCACCGTCGTTCTTCAGCGCAACGGTTCAACGCTGTTCGAGGGCGCCTTCGGACTGGCTCGGCGCGATCCGCCCACCCGCAACACCATGGAGTCCAGGTTCGAGCTGGCGTCGCTCAGCAAACTTTTCACGGCGGTCGCCATCGCGCAGCTGGTCGAGCGCGGGCGCCTGCGGTTCGAGGCCACGATCGCCGAGGTGATTCCGGATTATCCCAACAAGGAAACGGCCGGCCGTATCACGGTACACCACCTGCTCACGCACACGAGCGGGCTACCGGACTTCTACCGCAACGGCAAGATCAGGCAGTACCAGAGCTCCATCCGCGCTCTCGCCGACTTCTGGCCCACGTTCGCCATGGACTCGCTCTGGTCAGAGCCCGGAAGCCGGTTCGATTACAGCAACTCGAACTACGTCGTTCTGGGCGTCATCGTCGAACGGATCAGCGGCTTGCCGTTCGAGTCGTATGTGAAGGGATTCATCTTCGAGTCCCTCGGCATGTCGCGCAGCTGCTTCTGTGAGCCGGATGCGCCAGGCCGCTCCACGCCGCAGTCCCGCTATACCGCAGGTTTCGGCCCGACGCGCCGCGCCAACCCGGATCGCTGGATCGAAGTTGCGTCGACGGCCCGAATGCCTGGCGCGCCCGCTGGCGGCGGCCTGTCCACCGGTGGCGATCTGGCGCGCTTTGGCACCGCCGTGCTGCAGCACGAACTGCTCGGCGCCGCGATGACACAGCGCGTTCTCACGCCGTACGTCAGCATGGATGGCGAGGGCCATAAGGGCTACGGCTTCGAGATTCATGGCTGGTTCGGCACGCGCTTCGTGGGTCACGGCGGAAACTTCTGGGGCGTGATGAGCCAGATCGACCTTTATCCGCAGACGGGTCACGTTGTAGTGGTTCTCTCCAACAACGACGCAAGCGGCGGCGAGGCGATCAGAAACTGGACCCGACGCATGTTGAGTGGAGTCGCGGTTCCACGCCGCTGATGGACTCCCGGGTCAGGGTGTACCGCCGAGCAGACTACATACGTGGTGAATGAGAGTACTTGGCATAGGGGCTACTGGATTCATTGGCCGGCACGTGGTTTCTCGCCTGGTCGAGCAAGGGCATGATGTCGCAGTGCTCCACCGGGGCAGGACGACGAGCAGCCTGCCCGATGGCGTCCTCAGTATTCCGGGCAACCGCGACCACCTGGATGACTCGCGCGCCGACCTCGAGTCGTTCGCGCCCGACGTGGTTCTTGACGCGATTCTCTATACCGAGCGGCAGGCGCGGGGGTTGGTCGCGGTCTGCAGTGGCATGACTGCCCGCATCATCGCGCTCAGCAGCGCCGATGTGTACCGGAACTACGACGGTTTGCGTGGAATCACAGCAGCAGGTCCCGATCCCGTGCCGCTGGCCGAGGACGCTCCGTTACGTCGCACGCGCTACCCCTATCGCGGCGTTGATCTGCCGTTCGAATATGCCCACGACTACGAGAAGATCCTCGTCGAGCAGGTTCTGCTGAGCGCCTCGGACGTGCCGACGACGATGCTGCGGCTTCCCGCGGTTTATGGGCCCGGAGACAGGCAACATCGGCTTCGGCCCTACCTTCAGCGCATGGTGGACAGGAGAACAGCGATCGTCCTGCAGCGGGAGCAGGCGGACTGGCGATGGACACGAGGGTTTGTCGTGAATGTTGCTGCCGCGATCGCGCTCACGGTTACGGACGACCGCAGCGCGGGACGTGTATACAACGTTGGCGACGAACCAGCTCTCACCGAACGCGAGTGGGTGGAGGCAATCGGCGCCGCCGCCGGCTGGAAGGGGAAGGTGGTTACCGTTCCTCCTGTTCGGATTCCCGACCGGCTGAAACTGTCGCTCGACTGGCGGTATCCGCTCTGGACCGACACTTCACGTCTTCGTAATGAACTCGGCTACACTGAGCCCGTTCCTCCGCATGAGGCGCTCGGACGTAGTGTCGAGTGGGAGCGCTCCACGCTGCACGAAGCTGCTGTGCTGGACTACGCTGACGAGGATGTGCTTCTCGGGTCGGAACCGACCGAATAGGGGGTCCGTGAGTCGGTTCGTCGTGAGTAGCTGACGTACGTGATCGATGCGGCTCCCTCGCATGCGGGGCCGTGG
>DAIUET010000139.1:0-8395 GCA_036845045.1 Gemmatimonadaceae bacterium
CGCCCATCGGCGGCATGCCGTACTCCATGGCACGAAGGTAGTCCTCGTCCACCCCAACGGCTTCCTCGTCGCCCGCCGCCTTGAGCCGGGCCTGTGCCTCCAGTCGGGCTCGCTGATCCAGCGGGTCGTTGAGCTCGCTGAACGCGTTGGCCACCTCCTTTCCCTTCGCGAAGAGCTCGAAACGTTCGGTCAGCGTCGGATCTCCACGTTTGGGCTTCGCCAGCGGCGACAGCTCCTTGGGGTAGTCGACGACAAACGTCGGCGCGTCGAGCCGGCTCTCGACCAGCGCCTGAAAGATCTCGTCAAGAAGTTTGGGGCGGCTCAGGGTCGCGACGGCGTTGACTCCAGTGCGCTCAGCGAGCTGCCGGAGTTCAGCCGCGCCGAGCGCCATCACATCCATGCCCGCGGCGGCATTGAGCGAAGGCACCCACTCGATCCGCGGAAAGGGCGGGCGCACCTCCACCGGCGCGACGAGCGAGTCGTCAGGCAGCACGAGCCGTTCCTCGGCGGAGACGCCGTCGACGCCCAGTGCCTCCCGCACCGCCGTGGACGCGGCAACCAGCAGCTCCTCCACGCGTCCCATCATGACGGTGTAATCCGCATAGGCTTCGTAGAACTCCAGCATCGTGAATTCCGGATTGTGCGTCCGGTCGATGCCTTCGTTGCGGAAATCGTGGCCGATCTCGTAGACGCGCTCGAGCCCACCGACGACGAGCCGCTTGAGGTACAACTCGTCCGCAATGCGCAGATACAGTGGCATGTCCAGCGCGTTGTGATGCGTCAGGAACGGCCGGGCCGCGGCGCCGCCGTACTGCGGCTGGAGGATGGGGGTCTCCACCTCCAGGTAGCCCAGTCCGTCCAGGTAGCGACGCATGGCCGTGATCATCCGCGCCCGGGCCACGAATCGCCGCCGCACCTCCGGATGCACAGCCAGGTCGGCATACCGCTGCCGGTATCGCTGTTCGGGATCGGCGAAACCCGAATGCCTGACGAGTCTCCCCGCATGGCGCTCTTCCTTCCCGAATGGGAGGGGCCGGAGCGACTTGGCGAGCAGCGTCACCGCTTCCACGCGCACCGTGATCTCACCGGTGCGCGTCCGGAAGAGCGGCCCCGCGACCCCGATCACGTCTCCCAGGTCGAGCAGGTCGACGAGCCGGAACACCTCTTCGCCAAGGTCGTCGCGGCGGAAGTACAACTGGATCCGCGACCACTGGTCCGCGAGGTGCCCGAACACCGTCTTCCCGTGCGGACGCCAGGCGACCAATCGGCCCGCCAGGCGAACCGTCTCGCTCTGCTCAGCGCCGTCAGGGAGCAACCGCAGCGCCGACGCTACGTCGTGGGTCGGGTCGAAGCCGTACGCGAACGGTGCGATGCCTGCGGCGTCGAGGGCGGCGAGTTTCTCGCGCCGCGCCTTCATGACAAAGTTGAGGTCTTCGAGTCCTGGCTCGTCGCTCACGCGGCCTCCGCGCCGCCGGCGCCGAAGCGCTTCAGGTAGGCCTCGATGAACTCGTCGATGTCGCCGTCCATGACACGCTGCACATCGGGGATCTTCAACTCGGTCCGGTGGTCGTTCACCATGGTGTACGGCTGGAAGACATAACTGCGGGCCTGGCTTCCGAACGTCACGTCCGCCTTGGTCGCATCGAGTTTCGCCTTCGCCGCGGCCTGCTTCTCGACTTCGAGCTGATACAGCTTGTTCTTGAGCTGTTTCATGGCGGTCGCCTTGTTCTTGAACTGGGACCGCTCCTGCTGCGACGACACGACGATCCCGCTCGGGATGTGCGTCAGCCGGACCGCTGAACTGGTCTTGTTCACGTGCTGGCCTCCGGCGCCGCTGGCGCGGAAGACGTCCATCCGGATGTCCTCGTCGCGAATCTCGATGTTGATCTCCTGGTCGACGACCGGATACACGAACACCTGCGCGAACGAGGTGTGACGCCTGGCGTTCGAGTCGAACGGCGAGATCCGGACCAGCCGGTGCACGCCCGTTTCGGTTCGCAGGAAGCCGAAGGCGTACTGCCCCGTGATCTCGAGCACCGCCCCCTTGATGCCGGCTTCCTCACCCTCACTCATGTCGAGGATGTCGACCTTGTAGCCGTGTCGCTCTGCCCAGCGCGTGTACATGCGCATGAGCATTTCGGACCAGTCCATCGCCTCGGTGCCGCCGGCGCCGGCAGCAATTTCGATCTGGGCGCTGCGCCAGTCGTCAGGCCCGCGAAGGAGGGTCCGCAGTTCGAAGGCTCGCAGGTCCGTTGCCAGCGCGGCCGACTCCGCATCCAGCTCCGTGGCCACAGACGCATCCGGTTCGGACGCGATCAGCTCGTCGAGTTCACGCGTATTCCGGAGACGCTCGTCGAGCTTTTCGAAGGGCTCGACCCATGCCTTCAGTTCCTTGACGCGCTGGACGACGGTGCGGGCGTTCTCCTGGTTCCCCCAGAACGCCGGATCCGCCATCTGTGCCTCGAGACGCGCTTGCTCCTCACGCAGGCGCGCGAGGTCAAAGATGCCTCCTGAGCTCCTCGAGTCGTTCGCTCAACGCGTTGAGGGAACGGGCGCGTTCCGATTCTGCCATGGGACCCCTGTCTCCGAGTGTGCGAAGAGCCGTTCTCCTCGAGAGGGAAACGGCTCGTCCGGCGTGGTGCATGTGTCGTAAGGCGCAGTATAGCGCCGTGAGGAGTCCGCATCCACCCCGCTAGAACACCTTGCGACCCCCCGCCAGCACGTCGTTCAACGCCTCCTGAAAATGCATGGTCGATTCGGCGAACTCACGGCCGACCTGCTCGACGTACTCTTCGTAGCTCTTCTTGATCTCGTCCCGGAACAACTGCTTGAGCGTTCCACCATGCAGCCCCTCCTCCCGCTTCGCCGGATGGTACGCCACCATGTCGGACACGAGTGCCCTCGCCAGGCGCCGCGCCTTCTGGTTCGGGTCGTTCGCCAGGAACGGGTTGATCGGTTTCCGCTGGACGGAGGCCGGCGCGGACGCGGGCGTGGACGGCGTGGAGAACGCCGCCGACACGTTGCCGCTCGCCGTGAACGCGGGCGGAGGGGTCGGCCTGGGCGGCGGGAGCTCGGGAATGCTGGTCCGTGAGGGCGGCGTCAGTGGCGCACCGAACGCGGCATCGATAGGCGCGACGGCATCCGGGCGCGACGTCCTCCCCGGATCCCGTGGCTCTCCCTGGCTGCCGGCTGCCGGACCGGGTGGCTCCCCGGGCACCTGCGGCGTGAACCGGGGCGAGAACGGTGGCGTGCGGTGGCGCGGAGTGGCCGCCTGCTTGTTAGGCGGGGGCGGGGGCGCAGGTGACGGCGCCACGGGCGTTCTCGGCGCCGCTGAGGGCGCGACTGGGGTTCGCGGCGCGGCAGCGGATGACGGCGGAGCGGACGCTCGCGGCGCCGCGGCCGGTGTGGTCTCCTTGCGCGGAACAGTGGGCGGCCACGATGGAGACGAGGAGGCGGCAGGCGTTTTCGTGCGCGGTGCAACCGGTCTCGCCGCCGTTGGCGTGGCAACGCGTCCTGGCGCAGCAGATACCGGCGCGGCCACCGCCTGCAGCTCGTCGCCCCAGCTGATCGCCGCGCCGACTGGTATGAGCCCACCGCAGACCGAGCAGCGTGCCCGCATCGACACGCTGGTGATCTTGGCGGGGTCCAGACGGAAGACCGACCGACACTCGGGGCAGGAGACGTTCATTTGAAGCGCAGGCTGGGTGGTGTCTGCAGCCCCTGACGGGGCTGCACGGGTGTCAACGGCTCCGTGCGCCGATCCACCGAGAAGACGGATCCAGGAAGTGACTTCGCGTACGCCTTCATCTCGCTCGCCAGCTCGCTGACCTGCGCGGCTGACGTGAACGGTCGCCGATCATTCGTGACCACACCTATCGAGAGAGTCATGAGCGGCACGCGATGGAGTTGCCCGCGGCGGTCTTTGCCGAAAAAGTAGCCCGCCTTGCGATCCGACTCGGAGTACTGGAATGGCACCAGCAGATCGAAGACTTCGATAATCTCGGCACAGACGGACTGAACCGCACCCGAGGGAATGATAAAGATGAAGTCGTCGCCGCCGATGTGACCGACAAACCCCTCCTCACCGCACAGGCCTTTCACGACGTCATGCAGTATACGAGCGAGGACGCGTATCACACGGTCCCCTTCGTGATACCCGTATCGGTCGTTGAACTCCTTGAAGTGATCGAGATCGGCATACGCCACGGCAAAAGCCGCCTGCCTGGCCAATTGTCCGGTGATGCAGGTCTCGATGATATCCGTTCCCGGCAGACGCGTGGAGGGGTGCACGTGCACGTCACGGTCGGACCGCGTGAGCACGGCATTCAGGCGACTGTGTGCTTCGGCAACCGGCGTGAGATCAGTCAGGACTTCGTCGGCACCGGCGGCAAAACTCCGTTCCATATCCCCGGGCGTTGCCTCGCAGAGGACCACCGTGGGAACCACCGCTGAATACGAGTCAGCCTTGATGCGCGAACAGGCCTGTTCCGCATCGGCAGATCCCCAGCGGGCGTCGAGCAGCACGAGGCGCGGCCTGCCGCGCAGACATCGCGCCATGAGTTCGTCGACGGTGGTGACGTGCACGGGCTGAAGCTCATGGGCACGCAGCCAGTCGGCCGTCGCTTCGGGAAGCGGACGATCCGACAGCACCAGGGCTGAGTTAGAACTTGGCACGTGTGCGCTAAGACGCTTTATGCCAGCGTGATATACCGGCTGACTTCAGAGACAGGATGAAGTACGCAGAGACTATTGTCCCGACCCGGTTCTGCGCCAGCCGAGGCGACCGAGCGGAAATGTGCCCTCGATCGCGAATCCCTCACGCGCGACGTCGCGACGCAGTCGAACGGTGATGTAGGCATCGACGGTGCTCAGTACGTGGTTTGCGATAATGACGCCCAGATCCAGCATTGCGCGACGGTTCGCATCGTTACTGTCGCCGATCAGATCCTTGAACGCCGCATACTCCAGTGGCGCGTGCGTCCATGACCAACGATAGAGCTGATCGTACGCGCGCGCCCGGTAGAAGGCCACGGCCCTGCCCCATTCCGGCGAAGCCGTGTCCGGGGGCGTTGTGGGATCGGCCCAGTACGTTCGCCTCGCGAGCAGCCACATCGCCCCATTGTATGTCGTGCTATCGGTTTCCGGTTGGATGCTCCCGCCAGCCATCAGGTCGAATCGCCCCGCTTCCGGATAGTGCGTCATCCGCTCGTAGTACTCGAAGTCTCCATGTGGCCGGATCGACGACCACGCAGCTCGCGCGACGCGAGCCGCCAGGTCACGATAGCCATCACGGTACCGACGGTACGCCTGCGCATCACTGATGTACGAGGTCCAGGCAAATGCCTCCACGGCCACATAGGGCAGCGCGCGATCCGATCCCAGCAATGCCTGCCCACTCCCCGGCAGGATAGCGGAGGCAGCGATCGCCCACGCCGAGGAGGGTGTCGCGGCCGGGGCAGGACCGGTCTGCCGGCTGCCGCATGAAGCACTCGCGAGGCGCGAATCGATTTCACAGCGGGCGGACGGCCGGGCGATACCGACCCTGATGTCGCGGTGGCGCTGCGCGTCGACCGGGCTGGCGAGGATAGCCAATGCCAGCGGCCACGCGAGCATGCGGGGCATTCCTAGAATGCGAACCGGAGTGAGAGGAACGTCGGCGCCTGACCAGCGTCGGCCGAGAAGCCCGTGAACACTCGCGCCAGGTCGAGCACCAGATTGTTCCGCGCGAAGCCCAATCCGACGGTGGGGCCACCGGCTTCCGATTCAGCCGAGTCGAAGACATAGCCGCCACGAACGAAGGCGCGTTTCTGCCACACGAATTCGGCACCGACCCTGGGCAACGGGCTATCGATGTGCAGGCCGTCGATCACGTCGACAGACATGTTGAGATCGGCCTCGGTCGCGTACCGCTCCGGCAAAGGATACCGGTACAGGAGGCCCACCTGGACGCGTGTCGGCAAGGGGTCTGACTGCGGACTGTCCTGGACCTGTAACGCGAGTCCCATGTTGCGTACGGACGCGCCGATGGTGAGTCGCCGTGATCGATCCACGTCCAGCTGCGCCCCGGCGTCGATGGCGAACGTCTGGGCCACCTCGTTAGGAAAATCGCAGGGTCCGGTGCAATCCACACGCATTTGCACGACCTTGAAGGCCACGCCGGTGAAGGCCCGGTTCCCGATCGGCGCGGCGTATGAGGCGGACAGGACGAACGATCGGGTCAGGATCGTCCCCGTCGGCGGAAGCGTGGGATCGGTCGTGTTTTCCTGCTCGCCGTAGTTCTGGAGGTCAGCGGCGATGGCAAAAACGCCAAGGAGTGTCGACGGCAGGACCAGCGTGAGGGCGTCACCCGTTGCAAAGAAGTCCTGCGAATGGTGAATGGACAACTCACGCCGCGTGGCAGCCGCCAGGGCTGCCGGATTCCACCACAGTCCCTCGGACCCGTCCCGGCGCGCAACGACCGCCTGGCCAAGCCCGACCGCCCGCGCCCCCACCGGCCGAAGCAGGAATGCTCCGCCTTCGCTCCCGACACTTCCCTGTGCGCCAAGTGAGGAAGCGGCCGGGAGCAGTATCGTCAGCAGAAGCGTCCTACAGCGGAGTCGCTTCATCGATGAGCATGATCGGGATGCCATCGCGAATCGGGTAACTCAGCCGGCACGCGGGGCAGATGATCCGCGACTCCTCCGGGCGGTAGTCGAGTTCGCCCTTGCACTTCGGGCAGACGAGTATGGCGAGGAGCTGCTCTGAGAGCGTCATGAACGCGGTACCTCCGGCAGTACGTACCCCAGCCTTCGCAATGCAGCCTGGTCACGACGCCAGTTCGGGAGAACCTTGACCCAGAGGTCGAGAAATACCGGCGACGACAACAGGTCCTCGATCTTCAGACGCGCCGCACGTCCGATCTCCCTGATGCGGGACCCCTCATGGCCGATGACGATTCGCTTCTGGCTCTCGCGCTCGACGTAGATGATGGCCCGAATGTACACCGGATCCCTCTCCTCCCGGAACTCCTCGATGGCGCAGGCTATCGCGTGCGGGACTTCATCGGAAAGCTGCTCCAGCGCCGTCTCCCGTATCAGCTCGGCGGCGAAGAACCTCAGGTGCTGGGTGCTGACATCGTCCTCCGGAAAGAGGTGCGGCCCCTCGGGTAGCAGCGTGCGCAGGCGTGCGCGCAGGTCGTCGATCCCTTCTCCGGTAAGCGCCGAGACCAGGCATTCATGTGGAGCACGCTCTCTCCGCTGGTCACGCTCATCCGGCGTCAGGAGGTCGGCCTTGGTTCGCGCCACGAGGACCGGCGCGGCGGGCGGAGCGGGCAGCTGCGTGAGTTGCTGGAGCGATCCGGGATCGCGTTCGGTGGCATCGACGAGATGCAGGATCACGTCGGCGTCGCGAAGGGCCTGGAGCGCGGTGCCGCGCATCACGTGCTGGAGGGCGACGCCGGGTTCGATGAGGCCGGGCGTGTCGACCAGGACGATCTGCGTGTCCTCGAACGTGAGGATGCCGGTGATGCGGTCGCGTGTCGACTGGGGCTTGGGGCTCGTGATGGCGAGTTTCTGGCCAACAAGCCGGTTCAATAGCGTGGACTTGCCCACGTTAGGCTTTCCGACGACGGCAACGAAACCGGACTTCAAGTGGATGTGGGAGGTGGGAGGAACCTGATCGTGACGTGATTGGCGCTGCGGACGAACGTGGTCGGCTTCGAAGTTAGCCGAAAGGTTCCGAACCAGTTGTTATCGGATGTGGGGTTCTCCCACATCCCAGCTCTCGCATCCGCTCACAGCGCGCGATACAAAAAGAAACCGCCCCGAGATCACGTGATCCGGGGCGGTTCAAGAGGTGCCGGCGACGGCCTACTCTCCCGCGCTCTCTCGAGCGGAGTACCATCGGCGCTGTAGGGCTTAACGACCGTGTTCGGAATGGGAACGGGTGTGGCCCCTACGCTCCAGTCGCCAGCGAATGGGGTGACAAACGAAGGGAACGCGATTGTGGAGGAAACGAATCTTGATCGTTGGTATTTGGCGAAGGGAACGTTGGTGACGAAGCACGTGGCGTTCCCGAATTTGGGTGAGTCAAGCCGCACGGGCGATTAGGACCGCTGCGCTCGGAACACCTTGCGGTGCTTCCACGGGCGGCCTATCGACGGAGTAGTCTCCTCCGGCCCTTCAGGGGGCTCAAGGCCCCGGGAGAGTTCATCTTGGAAGGCGCTTCCCACTTAGATGCTTTCAGCGGTTATCGCCACCGATCATCGCTACCCGGCGATGCCCCTGGCGGGACAGCCGGGACACGAGCGGATCGTCCGACTCGGTCCTCTCGTACTAGAGTCCGCATTCCTCAACTCTCCAGCGCCCACGACGGATACAGACCGAACTGTCTCACGACGTTCTGAACCCAGCTCATG
>DAIUET010000140.1:0-8318 GCA_036845045.1 Gemmatimonadaceae bacterium
CGTGCTGGTGCTGGTGCTGGTGCTGGTGCTGGTGCTGGTGCTGGTGCTGGTGCTGGGATTTTAAGCCTGGCCTCCCCTTCGATCAACCAGACACAAGCCACCTTCTGACACTCAGCTCACTCAACCCCTCCACTTTTCAACTCTGCAACTCTGCAACTCTGCAACTCCGCAACTCCGCAACTCTGCAACTCCGCAACTCCCCTCAGTCCTTCGCGCGATCCAGGTACTCACCGGTGTTCGGATTCACGCGCACGCGCACGCCCGACGGAATGAACTCCGGCACCTGAATCGTCACACCGTTCTCGAGCTTCGCCGGCTTGAAGGACGCGGTCTTTGTCGCGGTCTTCATCACGGGCGATGTATCCACGATCTCGAACGTCAGCGCCTGTGGCAGCGTGATGCCGATCGGGCGGCCGTCGAAAAACTCCGCCTGAATCCGCATGTTCGGGACCATCCACTGCGCGTTGTCGCCCAGCGTTTCCTCATCCATCTCCAGCTGGTCGTAGTTCTCGACATTCATGAAGTGGTACGTATCGCCGCCCTGGTACAGGAACTCCAGGTCGTGCGTCTCCATGGACGCCCGCTCAACGGAGTCATCAGCCCGGAACCGGTGCTCGAACCCGGCGCCCGTACGGATGTTCTTGAGCTTGGCCTGCACCATCGCCCGCAGGTTGCCGGGCGTGTGATGCCGGAAGTCTATGATTCGGCAGGGCTGGCCTTCAAAGACAATGACCATGCCGCGCCTGATCTGAGTTGCTGGTATCGCCATGCTACGATCGCCGAGTGACTGGGAAACTGTGTAAGTTGAGACAGCCGTTAATGTTAGCGAGGCTAACCTCCACAGTCAACCTTGGCCGGACTTCGCTCAGATCCCCGTTCCGAGTCGCTCCCGCAAGACGGGTAAGACGGCCCGGAAGACGTTTTCCGCGACGATTAATGCACCGGCCTCGTTGGGATGGATCCCGTCCCCCTGGTTCATGGCCGCAACCCCGGCGACACCGTCCAGAAGAAACGGCAGAAGCGTAATCCCTTCCTCCCTGGCAACCGCGGGAAACATCGCCCGGAACGCCGTCGTATAGCGCGCACCCAGGTTGGGAGGGGATTCCATCTGCGCCAGAAAAATCGTCGCGTCGGGCAGGGCTCCCTTCACGCGGCGGACGATCGCCCGCAGCGTGGCTCGGGTCGAGTCAACATCCTGGCCTCGCAAGCCATCGTTTGCGCCGGTCTCGATGACCACGAACCTCGCCGAGTCGCGGAGCAGCCACTCGAGGCGTCGAAGCGCGCCGGCGGATGTCTCCCCGCTGTATCCGGCGTTCACCACGCGGACGCCCAGCCCCGCCGAGTCCAGCTTGCGCTGGAGGATCGCGGGATAGGCATCGTCGGGATCGAGACCCAGGCCAGCGGTCAGTGACGTGCCGACAATGAGCAGCGCTGGCCGGGCGTCCGTTCCGGGCGTGGGCGTCGACTCCGACGCGGGCGCAGTAGCCACGGCGCTCGTATCCGTCGGGGTATCTTTCGCGGGCTCGTTACGGCATGCGGACAGCAACATCGCCGCCATCCACGCCGCAGTGACTGACATCCATCCAATTCGCATGCTCGTCGCGCAGGGCCTCACCAAGGAGTTCGACAGCGGCTCACACCACCTGACGGTGCTTCGAGACGTGTCGTTCACCATACCACAGGGAACGTTCGTCGCCATCGTCGGGCCGTCCGGGAGCGGGAAAACTACGCTGCTGGGACTGCTCGCCGGACTGGATACCCCGACCCGCGGACGCGTCCTGCTGGACGACGCCGACCTGACGGCGATGACCGAGGACGACCGCGCGCGACTGCGTGGCCAGAAAGTTGGATTCGTGTTCCAGAGCTTTCAACTCATTCCGACCCTGAACGCCCTCGAGAACGTGCAGGTCCCGCTCGAGTTGCGTGGCGATTCGGGTGCGGCCCGGCGTGCGACCGAGCTGCTCGAGCGCGTCGGCCTGGGCGACCGCCTCGACCACCTTCCGTCGCAACTCTCGGGAGGCGAGCAGCAGCGGGTGGCCATTGCCCGCGCCTTCTCGAATCGCCCCGGCATCCTGTTCGCCGACGAGCCGACCGGCAACCTCGATGGCACGACGGGCGCCCGCATCGTCGAGCTGCTGGAAGAACTCAATCGCGAGTCACGCACGACGATCGTCCTCGTGACACATGACCTGACGCTTGCCCGGCGTGCGCAACGGTTGATCCGCCTGGCGGATGGGCTGGTTGTCGAAGATACGGCGGAGACGGGGGACGGGGGACGGGGGACGGGAGAGAGCGCACGCGATCGCTCCTCGGTGGTCGCGAAAACATGACGACTCCATCACACGACGCCGAGTCACGAGTCACGAATCACGAGTCACGCGTTTCGAGTGACGAGTCACGACGACGGGCGCCGTTGTTAGGCCTGGCGTGGCGTGAATCGCGCAGCACGCGCCGGAAGCTGCTGCTCTACATGTCGTCGATTTCCCTCGGCGTGGCGGCGCTGGTGGCGATCGACTCCTTCGCCGGCAACATCACCCGGTCGGTCCGCGAGCAGTCCCGCACGCTTATCGGCGGGGACATCGTGTTTTCCGTGCGCAACGGCTGGACGCCGGCATCGGACTCCGTGCTCCAGGAGTTCGCGGCGCGGGGAGCGACTGTCACCAAGCAGACGTCGTTCGCGTCCATGGCCTACGCGCCACGTACCAACGCGACGCGCCTGGCCCAGGTGCGGGCGGTGGGGCCCGCGTGGCCGCTCTACGGGACGGTCACGACGCGGCCCGTCGGCCAGTGGGAACGGCTGCACGAGGGGCGCCACGTCCTGCTCGACCCGGCGCTGATGATCGGGCTCGACGCGCAGGTCGGCGACACGATTTCGTTAGGTTACCAGACCTTCGAGATCATCGGCGCGCTGGACCAGGTGCCGGGCGACCCGGGCATCGCCGCCGCCATGGCGCCGCGGTTGTTCATTCCGGAACAGCACATGGCCGCGACGCGCCTGCTCATCACGGGAAGCCGCGGCGAGTACGACGCCTATGCGCGGCTTTCCGGGGACGACCCGGACGCCCTGGTGGAGGCGATGGACGCGCGGCTGGATACGGCACAGGTGCGGGCGCGCACGATCAACCAGCAGGAAGAGAACATTACCGAGGGCATCGAGGAACTCTCGAACTTCCTGGGGCTGGTCGGGATCATCGCCCTGCTGCTCGGCGGCGTGGGCGTGGCCAGCGGCGTGAACGCCTGGGTCATGCGCAAGATCGACACCGTCGCCATCCTGCGCTGCCTCGGCGCCACCACCCGCCAGGTGATGACGATCTACATCACGCAGGCGGTCGCGATGGGCCTGCTCGGCGCCGCGTTCGGGGCCACGTTAGGCGTCCTGATCCAGTTCCTGCTCCCGGGCGTCCTGAACGACGTGCTGCCGGTGGACGTGTCGGTGCGGCTCGAGCCCCGTGCCATCGGGATGGGCATGCTCCTCGGGCTCTGGATCGCGCTCGCGTTCGCGCTGCGCCCGCTCATCGCGCTGCGCCGGGTGTCGCCGCTGCAGGCGCTCCGCCGCAGCGACGACGGGTCACCGGCCCGGAAGTGGTGGCGCGATCCACCGCGCGTGCTGGTGAACACCCTGGTGGCGCTGTCGGTGGTCGGCCTCGCCGCGACACGCTCCGAGGATATCGAGGAGGTCGTCGCCTTCAGCGGCGGGATCGCTGGCTCCCTCCTGGTGCTCACCGCCAGTGCTGCGCTGCTCTCCTTTGCCGCGCGCCGCGCACTGCGTGCCGGCTGGCCGTACGTCGTCCGGCAGGGCGTGGCCAACCTGTACCGCCCCGGGAACCAGACACGGGCGGTCGTGCTGTCGCTTGGTTTCGGCGCCTTCCTCGTCACGACCCTGTACCTGGTGCAATCCAACCTGCTGGCCACGTTCCGTCAGGCGGAATTCAGTTCGCGGGGCAACCTCGTCTTCTTCGACATCCAGGACGACCAGATGGCGGGCGTGGACTCGATCGTTTCGGCTCAGCAGCGGGAGTACGCGGCCCGGGTCCCCATCATCACGATGCGCGTCGCATCGATCAACGGCCGGAGCGTCGCCGACCTCATGGCCGATTCAACGGAGCGCGAGAGTCCGTGGGCGCTCCGGCGCGAGTACCGCTCGACGTACCGCAGCGAGGTGTCGGGCACGGAGAAGGTCCTCGCCGGCAAATGGTTCGGTGAACAGCCGACGCCCGCCGGCGGCACGCCGCAGGTCTCACTCGAGA
The DNA here is from genome assembly GCA_036845045.1 of Gemmatimonadaceae bacterium. GTDB lineage: Bacteria > Gemmatimonadota > Gemmatimonadetes > Gemmatimonadales > Gemmatimonadaceae > JABWBJ01. The sequence goes on from DAIUET010000140.1 coordinate 4,248, forward strand.
TCGAGGTGGCGGACGCCATGGGGGCGGAACTGGGGGACACGATCACCTGGAACGTCCAGGGGCTCGACGTGCCGACGGTGGTGACGAGTCTACGCGAGGTGAACTGGCAGCGGTTCGAGCTCAACTTCTTCGCGGTCTTCGAGCCGGTGGCGCTCGAGCAGGCGCCGAGGACGTTCGCCGCGCTCGTCATGGCGCCTGATGACTCGGCGGTGGCGGCGCTCCAGCGAGACATCGTGAGGCGGTACCCGAACGTCGCCAGCCTGGACCTCTCGGTGGTCCGCCGTACCGTCGCGGAAATATCGGCGCGGGCGACCACCGCGATCCGGTTTCTGGCGATCTTCAGCCTGGCGATGGCGGTGCCGGTGCTGTTCTCGGCGGTGTCGGCCACCCGGAGGGACCGGGTGCGCGAGGGGGTGCTGCTGAAGACGTTAGGCGCCACCCGCCGGCAGATCACGCGGATCCTGTTCAGCGAATACGCGCTGCTCGGGATCCTGGGCAGCCTGGCCGGCATGGTGCTGTCGTTCGGTGGCGCGTGGCTGCTGCTGCGTTACGTCTTCGAGCGGCCATTCGAGCCGGCGTTCGTCGAGGCGGGAACGATCGCCGGATTGCTGCTGCTGCTCACGGTCTCCATCGGGCTGCTCGCGGGTCGTGATGTATTCCGCGAGACGCCGATGGCGGCCCTTCGGGACAGTTGAAAGCTGGAAGTTGGAAGTTGGAAGTAAAAGTTGGACGCTGAAAGCTGAAAGTTGGAAGTGAGAGCCTTTCGGCTCCCCTTCCAACTTCCAACTTCCAACTTTAGTTGATTCTCACCACGTACACCCTCGCCCCCGGGAACCCGACCATCGACCCGCTCTGCGCCTGCATGCGGAACGTGGTCTCCGGCGAGGGACCGACGCGGGTGAGGCGGAAGTAATTCCCGGATCCGGAAATCGACTTCGTCTCGACGTTCGCGGGCAGGGGCGTCACGAGGAGCGGGAAGACGTTGTTGTTCGCCCCCGACATCGCATCGCGCACCGCCCAGCTGAGCATCTGGTATCGGGCCGGTAGCCCCGGGATGTTCAGGCCATCGGTGAACTGGCTGATCAACCAGCCGCTCAACAGGTCATCGAACTGCGCGCCATTGGAATGCTGCAGCAGGTTGCGGAGTCCGATGTCCGGTCCGCCGACCACGCGACGCAGGAAGGACTTCATGTTCCCGCCACTGTGGAAGTCTGCCGCGTACCGCAGCATCATCCACGCCGCGCCGCGCGGCGCCAGCTGACGCCCCGCGGAATTCGATGTCGGCGACGACGTATCCGGCCGCTGCATCCAGCTGCGATAGCGCAGCAGGTTCTGCCGGAAGAAGGCAGAGTAATCCTCTGGCGCTGAAGGATTCGGGTTCACGTCGCTGTAGGTGAGCCGCTCGAAATCGCCGAACCCGCGCTTGACGCGACCCACGACTTCTTCGGCCATGTGCGACAGCGCCTCGTTGAGCCAGACCGTTTCGGCCGAGTCCACCGCGGGATTCAGCAGGCGGCGGCCCTGGTTGATCATGTGCTGGAATTCGTGGGCGATCGTCCCGCGCGTGTTCTGGCGGACGACCGTGACCGAGCGCTGGTTGCCGTTGATCGTGCCGGCCGGGTCGGGAACGAGCATGTAGAAGATTTCCTGCTCGTTCGTCTGCGGACATTCGATGCCGATTTGCGCATACTCCGATTTCTTGACGAGATCGCCCGGCCAGAAGAACCCCGCCACGAATCCCGCGGCGCCCGACGCAGTCGCTCGGTTCACTTCGGGCGTGTAGAGGATGGTGACGCGGCCGTCACCGTTACGATCCGACTCCCCGCCGAAGTACAGCGTGTCGGTCGGGTAGATGAGCGACTCGAATTCGTTGCCGATGTCGTTGAAGTCAGCGGCGGAGAATCCAGGCGTCGGCGCCGCGACGTCCTGGGCGATGGTCGCGTGCGCCGTGGTCTTCTTCACGACCGCGCGGATCTCCTTGTAGCCCGTGGTGCAGAGATTCGAGCTGTTGATGTCCGGTACCCGCAGGGTGATGGTGTCGCCTTCCGCGGCGACGGCAGCAGCGACCGAGAGCGCTACCTTCGGCTCGCGACTGATGGCATCGCGCACCGCCGGGCGCACCCGGCGGAACAGCGCCTCACCCTGGAGGCGCATCCGCCCCTCGACTTGGTCCACTCGCTCGATCGCCTGGATCTCGGCGTACACCTGCGGGTCGAAAACCAGCGCCCGCACGGCAGCCGTCGACGCCGCGGCCGTGCCTGACAACACGACGGAATAGAACGCGGTCTCGTCCTGGTCCTGTTCCGCGTTGGCCGTAATAAACAGGAAATCCGACGACGCCGCGGTCGGTGCCAGCGTTACGCACGCCACGGCATCGGGTCCCGAGAACATGCGAACCTGCCCGACCGACAGCGTGAGCGGATTCGTGCACGGATCGGGATCGACGGTGATGGTGACCGACGCCTTCCTGCCTGACGCTTCCGCCTCGATGATGGCCTCTCCCGTGGCGAGGCCAGTGACAACCCCCGCGCTCGAGACGGACGCCACGGACGGGGTCAGGCTCCGCCATTCAACCGCGGCGTTACCGATCTTCTTGCCTTCCTGATCGTAGACCGTGGCGGTCAGGGTAATCGAACTCCCCACGACCATGACCGTCTGTGGAGAGGTAATTGCGACCACCGCCGGCGTCTGCGTGACCGGTCCAGTGGGAGAATCCTTGCACGCGGCGAGCGTGAAAACGGTCGCCAGCAGTATGAATCGCTTCACGAGGTCCCCTTCGACGACGTGGTTTTGGTCAAGGCTGTTGGATGACAGCAGACACTCAGAAGTTCGGCTTGCCCGGACGGACCCTTCCAGAAAAGACGATCGGACGCGGTACTCCGAACGAGTGTGGTGGCGGGGCCGAGTACCCGAGCCCGGAACACCCGTTCCCAGTTGGCCCACATGAATTTACGAGAGCGCCTGGGTCAGGTCTTCGATGAGGTCATCGGCGTGTTCGAGGCCAATGGAAAGCCTGAGAAGCGTCTCGGGAGCGCGCGTGGCAGCGCCTTCGATCGACGCGCGATGCTCGATCAGGCTCTCCACGCCACCGAGGCTCGTCGCCCGGGTGAATACCTGACACTTTGCCGCCACGGCCATCGCCTCGGGACGACCGCCACGGACCTCGAACGAAGCCATTCCCCCAAACAGGCGCATCTGTCGGGCGGCGATGTCATGACCGGGATGTGATCGCAAGCCCGGGTAGTGCACGGCCTGAACGCCGGGGTGGCTGGCAAGGAAATTTGTGACGGCAATCGCATTCTGCGTCTGCGCAGTCACCCGCCACACCAGCGTTTTGATGCCGCGGTGAACGAGCCAGGAATCGAACGGCGAGGCGATGCCACCCGCTGTGTGCTGGACGGACCTCACGCGGGCAAAGAACGCGTCATCTTCGCGGGCCACCAGGATTCCCCCCATGACGTCGGAGTGACCGCCGAGGTACTTGGTACTCGCGTGCATCACGATGTCGGCGCCGAGTTCGAGCGGCCGTTGCCCGACCGACGTCGCCCAGGTGTTGTCGACGACAACCATCGCGCCCGCCCCTTTGGCGATCCCCACGACGCCGGCGATGTCGCTGATGGTAAGCAGCGGATTCGACGGCGTCTCCATCCAGATCAGGCGCGTGGTGTCCCGCACTGCCGCGCGGACCGCCGCCAGGTCGTTCATCGGGAGGCTGGTGGTCTCGAGCCCCCATGGGGCGAACAGCTCATTTACCAGTTTTGGCGTGCCGTAGTACACCGAGTCGGGAAGGATCACGTGATCGCCCGGCGAGAGCGCCTGAAAGATCGCCGCCGTAGCGGCCTGCCCCGAGGCGAACGCCAGCGCCGCCGCCCCGCCCTCCACCACGGTCATCGCGCGTTCGAGCGCCTGACGAGTGGGGTTGAGGTCCCGCGCGTACTTGAACCCGCGCCGGAACTCACCGTCCGGATCCCGCTCGAACGTGGTTGCCAGGGAGAGCGGCGGTGTAATGGCGCCCGTGACCGGATCGGGTTCAGTGCCGGCGTGGACGCAGAGCGTTTCGAGGCGCATGGC
>DAIUET010000141.1:0-2981 GCA_036845045.1 Gemmatimonadaceae bacterium
GAAGTCGATCGATCCGCGGTTGTTCCCGAGGTTGCGGATCGCCACCGTGAGTTCCTCGACATGCGCCGGCACCGCGGCCAGCTGCATCGGCACGCGACCGACGTCCTGCGATGGGTTGTATTCGGTCCCCCACTGGCCCGTCTGCCGGTTCACGATCAGGAACGTCCCGTTGCGTGTGTGCTGGATCCAGAGCGTGTAGGCGCCGGGCGCCACGGTCAATGTTCCGAACGTGAGCGTGCGCGTCGTGAACAGATGGGTCGCGTCGTTGGCGCCGGCCCGCCATACCGAGTCGTACGGCACCAGCGCTCCCCCCCAGACCGTGCGCTCCCGCACCATGGGACGGCTGTAGTCGATCAGCACGATTCCGCCCGCGCCGAACGCGCCCCGTACCACTTCCCGCGCCGAAAGCGTGCCGGTCGGCCGCATGGCGCGCGCAAAGGCGGCCACATCGAGCCCGCCCGGGCCGCGGGTGGCAATGATCTTGTTGGTGGTGAGGCCGCCGTCGATCACCTGGAGCCGCCCGGCGCTATCGAAGACCAGGCGCATCGGATATGGCGCGCCGCGCAGCCGCAGCGTATCGCCGCCGACGCGCTCCAGCCCGAGGAAGCCGGGGGCGCCGGCGATGCCTAACGCTGGAACGGAATCAGGACCGCCGCCGCGTCGCATCGCCGCCAGTACCTCGAGCGGTCCGTACACATAGATCGGAAAGGCCATGACCGCGCCCCGCAGCGGGTGCGTGGCGCGTTGCGCCGAATCGCCCCGGACGACTTCGCGGACGACGGAATCGGCTGCGAACGTCAGCCGGACCTCGGTCGGCTGGTTAGGCAGTGGAGACCCGTCCGGCTGCATGCGCCGGAGCGAGACAGACGCCGGTCGGCCGCCGGGCCCCAGCGTCATGTCGTATCGCACGAAGATGACCGAGGGCCCGGTCCGCTGGACCATCTCGCCCGACACGCGGTTGACGGTCCGCGTGAATTGCTCGATCGCGACCGTATCCCGGCCCAGCCGGTACACGAACGACGCCTGTTGAGCCATAGCCGGCGATGCGATCACCAGCAGAAGCAGCAGAACACGCAATGGACGCATGGGGGCAAGCAGGGGTCAGGGGAAATCCTCTCCGGCCTCAAGCTAGCGCCGTCGGTTCGGCCGCGGCGATGGCGCTCGCCCCGCTCAGAACACGAGCAGCGGAAAATCTGGCGGCAGGCCAAGCAGGACCTGGCCGACGCTCTCCAGTTTGCTCTCCGACGTGAAGCCGTGGTTGCGCAACGTATGCGTGTCGCGGAGATGCCGCTCGAGCGGACTCCTCGCGTAGATCCCTGTCGTTCCGGCGAGTCGATGTACGAGGTCGGTCACCTCAGACGACGTTTTCGCGGCATGGACGCCGGCAAGGGTCAGTTCGGCCCGCTGTTCGAGCGAGTGGGGCTGGCCCGCCGTCGTGCGCGTCCAGGCCTGCGCGAAGGTCTCCACGAAGAACGCGCGCGCCGAACGCAGCTTTGCTTCGGCGTCAGCGACTCCTGCCTGCACCACGCCGCGATCCCGCAGCGCCTTCATCGAACCCATCGGGACCTTGCTTTGCGCGAGGCTGCGAAACTCGTCGAGCGCACCGCGCGCGCTGGCCAGGAGCACGGCAGCGCTGAACACCGCGATGATCGACACCGCCGGGAAGCGGTACAACGGACCCTGAAAATGCCGTCCTCGTTCGTATTCCGGCGTCAGGTGAAAAACCCGGCGCGCCGGCACGAAGGCGTCCCGGAACGTGGCGTCGTTGCTGTCCGTGCCGCGCATGCCGAGCGTCTGCCAGGTGTCGATGATCCCGACGTCCGAGGCCGGCAGTACGAAGCCGATGATGGCGGGCCCGAACGGAGTCATGCGCGGCTGTCCACCGTCCATGATGAATGCGCTGAACACCAGCCACCCGGCATCGTGGATCATGCTGGCCAGCGGTGCCCGTCCGGTGACCCGGAAGCCGCCGTCCACTTCGATCGCCTGCTGTGGCGGGTGGAACGCGGCGCCGACGAGGACGCTGTTGGCGTTCCCGTGGTAAATCTCGTCGATCCCTTCCTCCGGAAGCCGGCTCGCCCACCAGGCGTTGACGTTGCCGGACTGCAGCGCCCACGCGGCGGCGCTGTCGTAGCGGGCAATCTCCTCGACGACGCGAAAGGCCGTGAGCGGGTCCACTTCCAGGCCGCCTAACGACCGGGGAGCGAACAGGCCCTGGAAGCCACCGCGCAGGAGGGCGTCGAGCACCGGTTTCGCCACCCGCCGCTCCCGTTCCATGCCGGCGGCATGCTCGCGAATGAGCGGCGCGAGCCCGCGCGCGCGGGCGATCAGGGCATCGGCATCCCGGCCAGTCGTCGCATCGTCACTGGCGGCCATTGGCGTCTGGATGGCAGTCATGGGATCCTCTCTGGGCTCGGCCTCGTGTGAGTCGTGCGGCGTTTCGACAGCCACACCAATTCGGGAACGGGAGCGCTGGTTCCCGCGCCGTCCTGGAAGGCGAGGTCAGGCATGAAGACCCGACCCCTTCAGCCTCTGGCCTCTGGCCTCTGGCCTCGAGCCTCTGGCCTGTCCGGCTAATCGACCGGCCGTTTCGCGCGCGCCGCCGCAGCGTCCTTGGCGGCTGAGAGATACCCGGGTTCCAGCTCGAGCAGGTTCGAGATCTTTCGCGTGAGGTAGTGCTCGTGCTCGGCGATCTGGCCGTCGGCCAGTACGATCCCCCACATGATCTCGGCCAGCACCATTTTCTGGCCCGTATCGTAACTCGTGCGGAGCTGCGACGTGAAGCGGAAATGATCGACGGCATTCCGGCGCTCCTTCTCAGCCAGTTCCATGAGCGCGCGACCGGCATCGGGCGCCAGCGAGAAATGGCGTTCGAGCACGGCCTCGATGTGCCGGCGCTCGTCGTCGGTGAATTCCCCGTCCGCGTGCGCGATATCGAGGAGCAGGACGCAGGCTGACAGGTGCAGGGGGTCAACCGCCGG
>DAIUET010000141.1:3081-8304 GCA_036845045.1 Gemmatimonadaceae bacterium
CCATTGGACCTGCCTGACGAGTTACGATTTCGGGATGGCGCGCAGGACGTCGTAGAGGTCGCCCAGGGAGAGGGGCTTGACCAGGTGACTGTCGAAGCCTGCTTCGCGGGATCGTTGACGGTCCGAGTCGCCACCCCACCCCGTCTGCGCCACGAGGACGACCTGCTGCAACTCGGGCCGCTCACGGATCCGCCGCGCTACTTCATACCCTTCCATGCCGGGCATGCCGATGTCGATGAGCATCAGGTCCGGACGGAATTCGATCGCCTTCTCGATCGCTTCAGGACCGCTGGCGGCGCGATGGACCGTGTGGCCCATCATCGTCAGCAACATCGCGAGGCTCTGGACCTGGTCGTCGTTGTCATCCACCACCACGATCTGCTTGCGGCTGATGCTCCCCTGTTCTCCGCTGCCGGGTGATTCCCACCGCGCGGCAGGAGGCGGTTCGGCCCGGGGGAGCCGCACCACGAACTCACTCCCCTCGCCTGCTCCGGCACTGTACGCGTGGACAGAGCCGCCGTGCATCTGGATGAGGTTCCGCACCAGTGCCAGGCCAACGCCCAGCCCACCGCGCCCCTGCTGGGTCGTGCGTGGTCCCTGGGTGAACATCTCGAAGATGTGTGGCAGGAGCGTTGACGGGATGCCGCTGCCGGTATCACGCACGCGCAGGACCACGTCGTCGCTGGCCTGCCCCGTGCCATCGATCGCGCTGACACCGGTGCCGGCCGCGGGCGCCCGCTCCACCGCCAGGATGACTTCGCCGCCGGCGGCAGTGTGCCGGGCCGCATTGTTGAGCAGGTTGACCAGGACCTGGGCGATGCGCACCGGGTCAGCGTCGAGGTAGAGCGGCTCGTCAGGCAGGTGCACGATCAGTCGCAGCTGCGCCTCCTCCATCTGCGGGCGGCTCGTTTCCAGCGCTGTTTCGACAACGGTGCGCACCTCCACGCGCTCGCGACGCATCTCCACCTTCTTTTCGACGATGCGCGCGAGGTCAATCAGGTCCTCGACGATGCGTGCGAGCTGCTGGGCCTGCCGGTCAAGCACGGCGCGTGACCGCTCGATGGCCTCGCGGTCATTACCGGCCAGTCGCATGATCTCGACTGCATTCCGGATAGGAGCCAGCGGATTCCGGAGCTCATGTGCCAACGTCGCCAGGAATTCATCCTTCCGGCGATCGGCCTCCTTCAGGGCCTCGAACGCGCGACGCTGTTCGGTGATGTCGCGCTTGATGGCGAGTACCGCGCTTCGCTTCCCTGCTGCATCGCGCACCAGTACTTCGCGGCATTGCACCAGGACGGGCGTGCCGTTCTTCCTGCGCTGGAGCAGCTCCCCGTCCCAGAAGTCGGTTGCCTCCATCTGACGGTTGAGCGCCGCCCAGGCACCCTGCGCCGTCCCCAGCAGCTGGTTGATCTCCTGCGACAAGGCTTCGTCGGCACTCCAGCCGTACATCTCGTGCGCGCCACGATTCCAGAACGTGATCCGGTCCTCCGCGTCGCGGATGATGATGGCGTCCTGCGAGAGCTCCAGCAGCGTCGCCGCCAGCTCCTGCCCCAGTTGCATCATCTCCCGCGTCGCGCTGGACGCGGCCAGAGGCGGACGTGAAGGAGCCGTGTCCTCCCCGGGCCCTTCCGGGATGCCGGTGGCTGTCGGCTCGTGCTCCGAATCCGTCATTCGTACCGTGAGGAGAGAGTGAACAATGCAAGAGCCTGCTGGCTCCACGGCCGGCCATCAGCGGGACCTGCTGCGAGGAGATGCCCGCGGTGAGCGCCTCGAAGCGTCGAATAGGTTACGCGCCGTCGCTCCCAGCACCAGTATATCGACTGGGCATTACGGCTGAGATCGTATCAGCCGGCGTAAAGTTGGAGGTCCGTCCCCACGGCGTCCGAAATCTCGAAGCAAGCCTGCAGGTCGGGGTGCCTGACGACGACGTAGCCGTCGCTCACCAGCGTCTGGATCCAGTTCCGCCGTTCGGCGCCTACGGGCAGCAGGTCGACGTGCACGATGTGCTCGCCGAAGCGCGCCATGATGCTCTCCAGTCCTTCCACGCGGCGGATACGGCCGCGTCCCTGCGCGCGCTTGAAAATGTTCGCGACGTTGTACTTCCGGCCGGTCGGCACCGAGAACGTTCCCTTGAGGTCAGCCTCGCCGTAGCCATCGAACAGGTCGACATCGCCGACATAGTTCATCAGGTCGACCGTGTGCGCTCCCGGGGGCCGGGCCGCGATCTCGCCGAACACGACCTCCCCCTTCGCCGTGAAGAACCATTCCATGTGCGTGAAACCGGTGCCGAACGCCAGCGCCTTCAGCACGTCGCGGCCTAACGCGATCCCCGCCTTCACCGGGGTCGTCGACAGGTCCCGCAAGGCAATCGTCTGCGGCGAGATCCACTCGGTGCTGCGCGCGATGAGCGGGTTCGGCCGGTAGTAGCAGACGTTCTCATATACGATGCGGCCGTCGATGCAGATCGTGTCGTAGGTGTATTCCTCGCCGTCGATGAACTCCTCCACGTTCACCTCATCGTAGGCTTTCACCTGCGCCAGGGCCTGCTCCAGCTCCTCGGCGCTGCCGGCGCGCACCGTGTCCATCGACCCCGCGCCGGCGATGGGCTTCACGATCACCGGAAAGCCGAGTTCCCGCGCCGCCTCGCGCACCTGGGCCATCGTGGTCGCCGACGCATGACGCGCGGTGCGGATCCCTGCGGCGGTGACTTTCTGCTTCATCAGGTCCTTGTTGCGGAACGCCAGCGCCTGCGCCACGCGCATGCCCGGCGCGCCCAATGCTTCGCGCAACTTCGCCGCCAGCACGACGCCCGGTTCCCAGAGGCAGACAACCCGATCGATCCGGTGACCGCCCACGCCCGCCACGACGCTGCGCACCACCGCGTCTTCGTCCGTGAGGTCCGGCACGCGCAGGTACCCTGACAGGTGCTCACGGGTCAGGGATGGCAACTCCGCCTCGGGTACGTCGCTGAGACCGTAGACTTTCCCGCCATGCCTCGTCAGGCCGCGGCAGAACCAGGGCATTTCGCCCGGATAGCCCGGGGCGATCATCAGGACGTTCATGACGGATGGTGGATGTGGGAGGTGGGATGTGGGAAGAACCGGGGTCGAACATCTCCGCTGGCCTGATTCAGTACGATCTCCGCGTCCATCGGAAGTGGTGGGTCCTCCCACCTCTCACATCCCACATCCCACATCCCGTTACGCAAGCTCGATCCTCATCAACGACACGATCCTCTTCACGGCCTCTTCGACCACCTTCGTCTCCGGATGTCGCACGATGACGAATCCCTCACCCTCGTAGCTGCTCGACGATGCCGTTCCCAGCTCGGGAAGCTTGCAGTCGGTGATCAGCTCACGCAGTTCGCGCTGCACGACGTCCCAGCCGTGCACCGCCCGCACCCGGCCCTGCCCCTGCCCACGAAGGAAGGCCGCGCCCGCTGCATAACGACGCTCGGGCGCGTCGAACTCCCTGTAGATCATGACGCGCGCCCACGCCTGCACCAGGTCCATGTCGTGCGCCCGTGACATGAGCGTCGTGATCTGTGCCCCCGGCGGCCGCGCGGCCACCTCCGAGATCGCGATGCTGCCGTCGGGGCGGCGGAACCACTCCATGTGGGACATGCCCGTCGTCATCCCGAGGACGTTGAGCGCCTTGCGGGCCGCCGAGCGGATGTCGTCGTACTCACTGCTGTCCGCCTCCCGGGGAAGGACCAGGCACCACTGGATCCAGGGATTCTCCAGCACGTGCAGCGGCGTGGGATCGTAGCGCGTCAGGGAATGCCACACCGCCCGGCCGTCGATCGAGATCGTCTCGAACGAATGCTCCTGGCCGCGAACGAACTCCTCCAGCAGCACGGGATTCGCGGGCGAGGGGGGCTGGACGGACAGCGCCCGGCGCAGCTGGTCGAAGTTCTCCACGCGATACGTCTGCTGCGCCCCTGCGCCGGCCGGCGGCTTCACGACCAGCGGAAACCCCGAGGCCTCCGCGAACGCCGTGGCGTCGTCCATGCCCGGCGCCAGCCGGTGGCGCGCACACGGCAACCCGTTGGCGCGAAGCAGCGTCTTCATCCGCGCCTTGTCTCTGAAGTTGATCGCGGCTTCCACCGGAAGGCCGGGCAGGCCTAACGCCTCCCGTGCCTGCGCCAGCGGCACCTGGGCCTGTTCATACGCCCCGAAGAGCCGCTCCACCGGGCCTTTCCGGAATGCCAGCTCCCGTGTCGCCCAGATGAGCTGGTCCACGTTCAGGATGTCCGACACGCGCCAGTGCGCCACGGACCCCTGAAGGTGACGCAGCGCGTCCGCCGGTTCGTGCGTGATGACGCCCAGTCGCACGCCGTACAGGGTGGCCGCCGCCTCCACCATCCGCATGGCGTTTTCGGAGAGGAGCGGGGCCGCGAACACGACAAACATCAGGTCCGGAATCCGGGTTCAGAAGTGCGGGCAGGGGCTGCCCGCCTCACGTACTGAGTTCGACGTCTGCCATTCCGTCGCTCACGGGCCAGCGCACCAGGTACGCAATGCCCTGCAGCGTGCGATCGAGCCCGCGCTCCGACTTGGCGACGGTCTCGATGGGATGCTCCCACACCGTCGCGCCAGGCGCCAGCAGCCGCACGGGTCGCGACACCGAAATCTCGGTCGTGAACCAGGAGTCCGGCGGAAACTGCGATGCTCGCCACGTGAACGTGGCGCCGACGCGTCCATCGGGGAAGAACGTCAAACGCTTCGTGATCGATCCGTCACGCGCCTTCATGGTCACAGTGATCGCGTCGCCGGCCTCGACGTCTGCCGCCATCGGCAGCCGCGCCGTCGTTGCCAGCGGCCGGTAATCCCCTCCGATGTATTCCTCCAGCGTGACCCGTCCCGGCAGCACGCGCTCGATGAACAGCGCCCTGTCGTCGAGGTCGGCGGCTGGAAGCTCCACGAGCGACAGGGCAGCCTCGATGTCGTGAATGCTGGGCGTTGACTCGGTTTCGCTTCGTGCCGCGTGTTCATCCGCGCCGGACGACCCCGCCTGCATGGCGGTGACGTGATACGCCTCGCGCCGGCGCGTCAGCGCATCGGCCAGGTTCTCGCCAAGTCCGAAGCGCGTCAGCTCCTCGACGCTGCCGCCGCGGCCGGGACTCACGATGGCCGAGAAACGTGACGAGTGGATCCACAGCTCGACATGACCGTCGAAGTCCAGGTCCCGCTCCTCGTACTGGAGCGATTCACCCGCGCGCAG
>DAIUET010000142.1:0-8271 GCA_036845045.1 Gemmatimonadaceae bacterium
CCTGGGACTACCGTACCCGGGTGGCCGGCACATCGAGCGCCTGGCTGTCGATGGGGATCCTTCACGGTTCCGGTTCGCGCGTCCCATGCTGCGCCGCAATCAGCAGCCCGGCGACGACGACTACTATGATGTGTCGTTCTCGGGATTGAAGACCGCCGTGCTGCACGCCGTGCGCGCATCCGATGATCTCGAGCGCGACGCCGTTCATATCGCCCGCGGCTTCCAGGACGCCTTGATCGAAACGCTGGCTGAAAAAGTCCGTAGAGCCGCCGAGCAGCACGACAGGCGCCGCGTCGTGCTGGGCGGTGGCGTTGCCTGCAACCGGGCGCTGGTCAGGGAAATCGCTGAGCGGGTGGCCGACCTCGGCGCCGAAGTGTACGCTCCATCGGTCCGGCTGGCGACGGATAATGCGGCCATGATCGCACGTGCAGGTCTCTTTCACGCCGAACAGGGCCGACGCGATGGGTGGGGACTCAATGCTTATGCGACGATGGAATTGGGGAATAGGGAATAGGGAATAGGGAATTGAAGCAACTCCCGGCTCCACAAGCAGCACCAGCTATCAGTACCAGGACCAGCAACCAGCAACTCGCAATCAGCCCTCTCCTGGATGCCCATAGTTCACCACCCCTTTACCATCGACCTCGGACCCGTTCCGATCACCGGGTTCGGGATCGCCGTGCTCCTGGCGTTCATGATCGCACAGATCATCTCACAGCAGGAGTTACTGCGGCGCGGGTACCAGAAGGAGGCCGAAGCGATCCCGGACCTGATCCTCGCCTGTGTCGTCGGCACGCTGGTGGGTGGAAAGCTCTATTACGCCGCCATCGTGACGCAGGACTGGTCCACCCTGTGGGGGCGGGCGGGGTTCGTGTTCTGGGGTGGATTCATCGGGTCGGTGATCGCGTGCTGGATCGTGATCAACAGGAAGAAGCTGGACTTCGCCCGCTTCGCCGATGTGGGCGGGATCGCCATCGCCGCGGGCTATTCGGTGGGTCGCACGGGGTGCTGGGCGGTGGGCGACGACTACGGAAAGCCCTGGGACAGTCCATTCGCGGTGATGTTTCCCGAAGGCGCGCCCGCGTCCACCGCCGCCAACATGGAACTGGTCTTCGGCACCCCGATTCCGGAGGGAGTGTCCCCGGATACCGTCCTCGCCGTGCATCCCACGCAGCTGTACGAGACGGCGCTCGGCTTCGTGATGTTCGTGATCCTGTGGCGATTCCGCGCCCACCGGCACCGCGAAGGATGGCTCTTCGGCATGTACCTGGTCCTCGCCGGCGCCGAACGGTTCTTCATCGAGTTCTTCCGCGCCAAGGACGACCGCTTTGCCATGGGCCTGACCCTGGCGCAGTTCATCGCCATTGCGCTGGCCGTGGCAGGCCTCATCGTAATGCAGGTGCGGCGAAGTGGTGCCGGCGGTCGACCCGTGGCGGCAACGGCCTGACGCGCTTCACCATGGCAGCACACCCCGTTCGCCGGCGAGCGCCACATGACCGAGACGCGGTGGGGACAGGTCGAAGCGCTGTTCCACGCCGCGGTGGCTGTCGAACCCGCGGCACGCGACGCATTCCTGCGTAACGCCTGCAGCACGGATCCTGACCTGCAGCGCGACGTCGAGTCGCTGCTGCGCGCCGAAGAGATCGATCACGACCCGCTGGCCCGCATGGTGTCGAGCGTGGCGGAGGACTTCGCGGAGCGCGCGATCGAATCCCGGGTGGGCGAACGGGTGGGCGCCTATCGACTGATTGACGTGATTGGCCATGGCGGCATGGGCACGGTCTACCTGGCCGAACGGGCCGACGATGCCTATCGCGCGCGGGTGGCGATCAAGTTCGTCCGTGGCGCGCACACGGTGCCCGACCTGGTCCGTCGCTTCCTGGCGGAACGCCAGATCCTCGCCGACCTCAATCACCCCGGTATAGCCCGCCTGCTGGATGGCGGCGCGACCGTCGATGGCACGCCCTACCTGGTGCTGGAATACGTCGACGGCGTACCTGTTGACGAGTGGTGCGACGCCCGCGGCATTGGCGTCCGTGAACGGATCGCGCTGCTGGTGAAGGTGTGCGAGGCGGTGCAGTTCGCCCACGACTCGCGAGTCGTGCACCGTGACCTCAAGCCCTCCAACATTCTGGTCACGACGGGTGGAGAGCCCAAGCTCGTCGACTTCGGCATTGCCCGGATCCTGGGCGACGCGGCGCAACTCGAGACGGCAACCGGGTTGCGTGTGCTCACTCCGGCCTACGCCAGCCCCGAGCAGGTCCGCGGCCAGCCCATCACCGTTGCCACGGATGTCTATTCCCTGGGCGCGGTGCTCTTCCACCTCGTCGCGGGAAAGCCTCCCTTCGATCTCGCCGGGGCATCGGCGGGCGAGATCGAGCGGCGCATTTGCCATGACGTCGCTCCGCCGCTCTCCGGCGCTCCGCGACTCGCCCTCGACGCGCGGGACAGGGACGTCGTCGACCACCTCGACGAGATCGTGGCGCGGGCACTCCGAAAGCGCCCCGATCAGCGACACTCCTCGGTCATGGCGCTGGCGGCCGACCTGCGTGGAGCACTGTCCCATTCTCCACGCCGGCATGGCTGGCCACGGCTCGCTCGCATGGTTCGGCGGCACCGGATCGCCACGGTCGCCACCGTCCTCACGGCCGGCATCGTGCTCACCGGCGTCACGGCACGCGCGCTCGGCGCGCGTCGTAACGGTGCGGTCACGTTCCAGGTCCTTCCGGTGCAGACGGTAGACCACGGGATCGCACACCCCTTCTCGGTGACCTCGGCGGATATCAACGGCGACGGGCGCGAGGACCTGGTCTGGAACCACCTGGGCCCGGCGGGCAATCAGGTCGCGGTCGGATTCGGACAGGTTGACGGCGCATTCGTTATGCAGCCCGTGACAACCCATCCCGCGGAAGCCGACCTGTCGTGGGATGGTGGATTCATGCTCAGCGTCGGCGATTTCGATGGTGATGGGCGCGCCGACCTGCTGTGGAACCGGTCGCGTGACACCCTCGCCAACCTGGCGTCGGCCGGATTCTCAAACGGCGACGGCACGTTCCGGTTTACTCCCGTGTTCGCGTTTGGCGGCCCTGCCCTGCGCTGGGCAACGGGATGGGAGACACTCACCGGCGATCTTGACGGCGATGGACGCGACGACGTCGTATTCAATCACCTGGGCGCGAATAACTCGGTCCGCGTGTTTTACTGGCAGCGCGACAGCACGTTCACCAGCCAGGGACCCATCGTCCACTTTGCGCAGCGCTGGACCGGGTATCGCGCGTTCATCAGCGATATCGATGGCGACCGGCGCGCGGACATCCTCTGGAATGACGTTCCGGTCTGGGCGAATCGCACCTACGTCGCGCGTTCCCGCGGTGAGAGCTTCGACCTGCTTGCCGGGCAGGATCATGCGGAGGCCAGCGGCTGGGAGGGCTCCCGGACGTACGTCGCGGATTTCGACGGAGACGGCCGGGCGGACCTCGTCTGGGCCGGCGTCACCGCCGATTCATTGCGGGTGTGGTTGGCGCGCGGCCAGCCCAGTGCGGAATTCCGGTTCCTTCCGGTCCAGCGTCTGCCCGTGTCACCTGGCGCACTTCCCTCGGAGGCGCTGGTCGGCGATTTCAACGGTGACCTCCGGGCAGACTTGCTCTGGAGCACTTCGCTGCCGGCGGGTCAGTCGTTGCTCATGCGGGGATCGAAGGACGGTGGTTTCCGGCTCGAGAAATGGCTCACGAATGGTGCGACGCTGGACGCCGCGACGCGGGATCCGAACCTGTTCGTCCCACGAGTCATGGACGTGAACGGCGATGGGCGGGACGACCTGGTGTGGACCGAGCGATCCGGTAGCCGTCTTTACGTCGCGCTCGCCGGATTGGCCGGCTCCTGACGCAGTTCCCGGAACAGCCACGCTTTCGCGACACGTAATTCGCGGTGCACCGTGGCCGCGGACACACCCAGCGCCGCCGCGGTCTCGTCATAGCTCATGCCGCCGAAGTAATGCAGCTCGGCGGCGCGCGCCTTCCGGGTGTCGAAGGCCGACAGGCGATCGAGCGCCTCATTCAGTGTGAGGAGATCGAGCGCCGGTGCCGGCGCGACGGCGCTCGCCTCTTCGAGTGGCACGACGTTGATCCCACCACCGCGCCTCTGCCGGGCGCGTGAACGCGCGTGGTCCACGAGGATCCGCCGCATGGTTCGCGCGGCCACGGCGAGAAAGTGCACGCGCCCCTCCCACCTCACGTCTGACCCGATGAGCCGCAGGTAGGCTTCGTGCAGCAGCGCCGTGGTCTGCAGCGTGTGCCCCGCCCGCTCCCCATGGAGCTGCCGGCGCGCCAGCGCATGCAGCTCGTCGTAGATGATCGGCATCAGCCGCTCCAGCGCCGATTCATCCCCGTCCCTCCACTGCACGAGCAGGTCGCTCACCGCGTGGTGTTGCCCGGGTTGGGGACGCATCGGGCCAACGTTACGGCGTCCTCATGAGGCCGTCAACGCCAAGTGGGACAATCACCTGCGTCGCACCGACACGAGTCGTGAGGGTCGAGCTCGCAAAAGCGCGCTTCAAGTAGGTGACCGTTTCTGATCTCCGCCCTGCATGGAACTCCACCGGAACGCGCCACCTGCGCGGCGCCGCGTGCGTCTGGCTGGTGCTGGCATCACTGGCCGCATCCCGGCCCGCCACGGCGCAGGGGTGGTCAGCGACGCTGTTCGTGGACCCCTTTCCCTCGCCGTACGCGAGCGACTGGGAGACGAACCCGAACATCAGCTCCCTCACGATCGTCAACCCGGCGTCCACGATACAGGACGTCCGGCTGGCGTACCAGGTGGTGAACGCGCAGGGTCGCACCCTGGCCAGTGGCCGCAGTGACCCGTTAGGCATCCCGCCCGGCGCGCCGACCGTGCTCACCTCGATCCTCGAGATCGAGGGAGCATCCAGCCGCGATGCCACCATCTGGGACCAGATGGAACGGACCGGGCGCATTCCCGAAGGGACCTACCGCGCCTGCGTCGTCATGGCGGCGGCGAACGGGCTGGTGCTCGGCGAGGACTGCGACACGTTCACCATCGTCTATCCTGATCCCCCGCAACTGATCGCCCCCGCCCCGGGCGAGGCCATCACGACGCCATCACCGTTCTTCCAGTGGACGCCGGTCGTCGTGCCTCCGGCCTACCCGGTGCAGTACGCGCTGCAGGTTGCCGAAGTGCTGCCTAACCAGACCGCGGAGGAGGCGCTCAATGCGACCATCGTGCACTACCAGCAGCCGGACCTGACGGTCACGAACGTCCAATATCCCGTCAGCGCGCGACCCTTCGAGCCCGGGAAGCGCTATGCATGGCGCGTCGTCGCCATCGACGAGATGGGGTTCCCGCCGACGGCCAACGGCGGGTTGAGCGAGATCCGTACGTTCAGCTTCGACGACGGATCCGCCGTGAACGGCGCCCGAACCGAAATCCTGCTCACGCTCTCCAACGACTTCGACGACGAGCCGGCCGACGTCGCTGTGCGCGACAATGGTACGGAGGAGCCGCCGGCCGACATCGGCCAGATGTGTGCGCTGTGGGACCAGCCGGCCAACGCATACGCGATATCCTCGGCGAGTCCGATCGGCCTGAAACGATTCACGGGCCAGCCGGCCGTGCTGCATCGCGACATCGAAGCCAGACTCTGGTGGATCGCGACGAAGAACCCGAAAAATGCCCGCGCAGTGCTGATCGGTGGGGACTGCAAGGGCCTCTTCAAGCCGACGCGCGTGCGGTGGATCGCGAGCCGTGACACCGCGGTCCAGAGCGAGATGAACCGAGCGATGGCCAGCCGGTCCATTGGACCGGACTCCCTGTTCGGCATGGTGGTGCTCTCCGTTGTGAGCGGGACGGTGGAGGCGCCCGCGGGCTTCGACGAAGCCACGGAATTCCTCGGCAGCTACTCGGTGGAGGTGGCGACGGGACTCAACCTGTTCCTGTCGCTGAACATGAAGGAGTACGCCCTGTGGCCGTGGTTCGAGTCCATGGGTTTCAAGGAGAAGGAGTTTCAGCTGTATGGCTTCCTGGGCTGGAACTCCTCGATGAGCGTTGGCCTGGGCGCCGGCCAGGGGTCCAGCGGTGTCGACGTCTCGACGGAGAGGAAGTTCCTCATCGTACAGGGCAGCTTCCCGAAGCTTTACCCTGCGCCAGCGGCCCCTGCGCAGGTGTCGAAAGCAAACCCCGGTGGTGGCGGCGGCGGTGGCGCTGGCGGCGGTGGGGGTGGCAGCGGTGGAGGCGGTGGCGGTCGCGGTGGTGGTGGCGGCGGTGGTGGCGGTGGTGCTGGAAACGAGCCCGCCCCCGGGTCGGAACCGCAGCCGGACGTTTCCAGGTGGTGGAGGAGCCAGCAGCTCTCGATCGAGATCTCCCTCGGAGACTCCTTGGGACGGTTGTTCACCCTCGATGAGCACAGGAGGCGCAAGCGCGAGAACAACTACTCCCTCGAGTTGCAGGGGAAGCTCATTCACACCATCGAGGTGAACGACGAGCTCTCGCTCGTCGGCTACCTCGGCCTCGATCTGGCATACGAGGCGAAGCGGGGGCCGGCCAAGGAAGTACTGGCGCGTTGGGATTGGATGCGCCGGGCCAACCGCGCGGTCAACGCCTGGCTGACCGACAGGAATCGCATGCTCCCGCGGATCGACGCGTGGATCGCGGGCAGGATCCCTCCTCCATCCGCCGAAATCGCGTACTCGGAGTTCAGCGTCGACGCTATGTTCGGTTATGGGGCGGAGGGTTGCGTCGCCTGGATCGGGGTAGCTGACGTGAATTCAGTTCGGGTCGAGGCGCTGAACCTGGATGGCAAGTTCCGCCTGACGGGTGGTGACAGGAAACTGACGCTGGTCCTGTCGGGCACGGCCGGACTGGGTGAGGTCGAGGAAGCCGTGAAGCTGGGCGTGTCGTGGACGTACGAGTTCGGAGACGATCCGCTCGAGGTGAAGAAGACAAAGGCACGCGAAACGAGCCTTGCGTTGAAGGAGCGGATGCTCGCCCATGCGGGCGAGCTCCCGGATTGCGGCGGATCCGCCGACCACGGCCACCCGATCTGCCGGGACTGGCGCGCGTACCTGCAGGCGAACAAGGACGTTGAGGATGCCGAAAACTCGAGTCTGCGCATAAGGCTCTCAGCGGGTCACATGCCGCTCGGCGAAGTGCTGGGCCTGATCAAGAGTTTCTTCGCGGGCTCGGGAACATGACGCGCGTCGTGCGAGCCTCCGTTGCGCTGCTCCTGGCGGCGACCGCGTTCGCCCTCCCGCGCGGTGCGAATGGCCAGTCAGCAATCGACGAGATCAGCCGGATCGTTGCGACGCTGCCGCCGGGCCTCTTCGACATCTCCGATCTCGACGTAGTGACCGAGGGCGCCGGTTCCATCGTCGCGACCGGCACGATCACGCTGTTGGGTTCGCGGACGAACGTACTCGTGGCGGCCAGCAGAACCCGCGGTAACCGGAACTATCTCATTGGTCTCCGGCCCGATGATTGGCAGTTGTCGAAAGCCGTGCCTGCGCTGGACCTGCCCGCGCTCGACGGAATGACGCTGTCGAACGTCGGGCTGGTCGTCACGGGAGACAGCGTCACGAAATCGGCCGGCGAGATGAGCAGCAGCGAGTTCCAGTTCTACTCGGACCTCCTGCATGCCGACGACTTCGTCGTCACGCTGCGTCCCGGCCTCAACCTCTTCGCGTCCATCCCCGCCGACAAGCTGCCTGCCGGTCACCCGCTCGTCGGCGTCATGGATGCGTTAGGCATCGAGAAGGGCGTCATCCGGATCCAGGGCACGCTGGGGAAGAGCCTCGCCATGCTGTCGAACCCCGCCGCCGGCGGCGCCGACGTCATCCGCGATCTCTTCCTGCGCGCCGAGCTGCCGCCGATGCGGCCGAAGGGTTCTCCCGAGTGGTTCCGGTCGGGACAGCTCGCGCTCGAGCTGACCGGCGATCCGTCGATGCGGCTCGTGGGCGAGATGAATGTCCGCATCCAGGAGGACGAGCTGGCGTTCTTCCTGGCCGCGGCGCTGGCACGCACCGGAGTCTCGCTCTCGGGCGGTCTCAAGTCCGACGCCGGCTGGCAGCAGCCGTTCGGCATCGACTGGCTCACCCTCTACAAGGTCGTGCTCAAGGTCGGGATCACACCGGTGGGCAGCGTGCAGCTCGGGTTCGGCGCGGACCTGGTGATTGGCGAGAAGGACATGGCCGTGGCCGTCGCCATCGCGATCAGCCCCGCCGGCGCGCCCACGAATTTCATCTTCGCCGGTGAAAGCGAGGC
>DAIUET010000143.1:0-8233 GCA_036845045.1 Gemmatimonadaceae bacterium
CATCCAGGACGTCTCGGACGCCGAGCTGGCCGAGCAGGTGGAGGCCGGTCGCTTCACGGCCACGACCGACGAGACGCGCCTGGCCGAGGTCGACGCCATCTCGATCGCCGTGCCGACGCCGCTGTCGAAGACGCGGGACCCGGACATGAGCTACGTCAACGCGGCCACCGAGACGGTGGCGCGGAACAGTCATCCGGGCATGGTCATCGTGCTCGAGAGCACCACCTACCCGGGCACCACGCGCGAAGTGCTCCAGCCGCGGCTCGAGCAGGAGGGGCGGGTGGTCGGCGAAGACACGTTCCTCGCCTTCAGCCCGGAACGGGTCGACCCCGGCAACCCGACATGGCACACGAAGAACACACCCAAGGTCGTGGGCGGCGTTACGGCGTCATGCACCGAGGTGGCGGCTGCACTCTACGCGGCGTGCATCGACACGGTGGTTCCGGTGGCCAGCGCCGAGGCGGCCGAGCTGGTGAAGCTGCTGGAAAACACGTACCGCGCCGTGAACATCGGGCTCGTGAACGAGATGGCAATCGTGTGCGACAAGCTCGGCGTCAATGTCTGGGAGGTGATCGACGCGGCGGCGACGAAGCCATTCGGGTTCATGCGCTTCACACCCGGACCCGGGATCGGCGGCCACTGCATCCCGCTCGACCCGCACTACCTGGCCTGGAAGATGCGCACGCTGAACTACAAGACGCGTTTCATCGACCTGGCCAGCGAGATCAACTCGGAGATGCCGGAGTATGTCGTGCGCAAGATCGCCCGCGCGCTGAACGACGACCAGCGATCGGTGAAGGGAAGCCGCGTGCTCATCCTCGGGATCGCGTACAAGCGCGACATCGACGACATGCGGGAGAGCCCCGCGCTGGACGTGATGCGCCTGCTCGAGGAGCGCGGCGCGCAGGTGGATTACCACGATCCGTGGGTGCCGACGTTCCGCGAGGATGGGCATTCCAAGAGCGGCGTCCCGCTGAACACGGACGTACTCGAGCGTGCCGACGCCGTGGTGATCGTCACCGATCACTCGGACGTCGATTACCAGCTCGTCGCAGACCATGCGCGCCTGGTGATCGATACGCGCAACGCCACGTCGAAGCTGAAGCCGTCGCGCGCCCGGATCGTTCCGCTGGCCGCCGATCGCACGTCCGACCACGCGTGATCGTCATCAGACTGACAGGGGTACCGTGAACATTTCCGTCATCGGCACAGGCTATGTTGGCCTGGTTGTCGGAGCGTGCCTTGCAGAAACCGGCAACGACGTGATGTGCGCCGACACGAACGCCGGGAAGATCGAAGGCCTGCAGAAAAACGTCATCCCGATCTACGAGCCCGGCCTCGACGCGCTGGTCGAGCGCAACCAGCACCAGGGTCGCCTGAAATTCACCACGGATGTCGCCGGCGCCATCAATCGCGCCGACGTCGTCTTCATCGCGGTCGGGACGCCGCCTGACGAGGACGGCTCCGCCGACCTTCGTCACGTGCTGAACGTGGCCGACATGATCGGGAAGCACATGGGGCGCGAGCTGGTCGTCGTCACCAAGTCGACAGTTCCCGTCGGAACGGCCGCGAAGGTCGGAGCCGCGGTGGCACAGCACGCCAAGCTCCCCTTCCACCTGTGCAGCAATCCGGAGTTCCTGAAGGAGGGCGCCGCCGTCGACGACTTCATGAAGCCCGACCGCGTGGTCCTCGGCGTCGAAAGCGACCACGCCCGCAGC
Organism: Gemmatimonadaceae bacterium; assembly: GCA_036845045.1. Taxonomy (GTDB): domain Bacteria; phylum Gemmatimonadota; class Gemmatimonadetes; order Gemmatimonadales; family Gemmatimonadaceae; genus JABWBJ01. The sequence continues at coordinate 1,719 of DAIUET010000143.1, forward strand.
GTGATGGCGGAGTTGTACGCGCCGTTCGTGCGGACCGGGAAGCCGATCATCTTCATGGACATCCCGTCGGCCGAAATGACCAAGTACGCAGCGAACGCCATGCTTGCCACGCGCATCTCGTTCATGAACGAAATCGCGGCGCTCTGCGAGCGGGTGGGCGCGAACGTGGACCTCGTGCGAAAGGGCGTGGGAAGCGATGCCCGCATCGGACCCTCGTTCCTGTTTCCCGGTCCGGGGTACGGCGGGTCCTGCTTTCCCAAGGACGTGAAAGCGCTCGTGCAGACCGCCCGCCAGCGCGAGACGCCGCTGAGCGTCCTCGAGGCCGTGGAATCCGCCAATGACCGGCAGAAGAAGCGGCTGTTCGAAAAGCTCTCGGAGGCGCTGAATGGCGAGCTCCCCGGCGCCACGATCGCGGTCTGGGGACTCTCATTCAAGCCGAACACGGATGACATGCGTGAGTCACCCGCGCTCGACCTGATCGAGGGGATTCTCGCCGCCGGGGCAAGTGTCGTGGCGCACGATCCGGCCGCGATGGACGAGGCCAGGCGCCGGCTGGGAGACCGGGTCCGTTATGCCACCACGAATTATGAAGCCCTGTCAGGGGCGGACGGCCTCGTGATCGTCACCGACTGGAACGAGTACCGTCACCCTGACTTCCTGCGCATGAAGGAGGCCCTGCGGCGCCCCATCGTCATCGATGGCAGGAACCTGTACTCGCCCGAAAAGCTCGGCCAGCTCGGGTTCGTCTACAGGTCATTCGGACGGGCGCAGCCGTGAGAGTCCTCATCACCGGTGCCGCCGGATTCCTCGGTTCCCACCTCACGGATCGTTTCATCCGCGACGGGCACCACGTCGTCGGCCTCGACAACTTCATCACGGGCAACCCCGACAACATTGCCCACCTGATGGGCAATGAGCGCTACGAGTTCATTCGTCACAACATCTCCACGTACACGTACGTCGCGGGCCCGCTGGACGGCGTCCTGCACTTTGCCTCTCCCGCCAGTCCGGTCGATTATCTCGAGCATCCGATCGCGACGCTGAAAGTCGGCGCGCTGGGAACGCACAATGCCCTCGGCCTGGCCCGGGCGAAGAACGCACGCTTCTTCCTTGCCTCCACGTCAGAGGTGTACGGCGATCCACTCGTCCACCCGCAGACGGAAGCATACTGGGGCAACGTGAATCCGGTTGGACCGCGCGGTTGCTACGATGAGGCCAAGCGGTTTGCCGAAGCGATGACGATGGCGTACCACCGGTACCACGGTGTCGATACGCGCATCGTCCGGATCTTCAACACGTACGGCCCGCGCATGCGTCCCCGCGATGGGCGCGTAGTCTCGAACTTCATCGTTCAGGCGCTGACCGGCGAACCCCTCACGATCTATGGCGACGGGTCGCAGACGCGATCGTTCTGTTACGTCTCCGACGAGATCGAGGGCATCTATCGGCTGTTCATGCTCGGAGACTCGGAACCGACCAACGTCGGCAATCCGAACGAATTCACCGTGCGCCAGCTGGCCGAACTGGTGGTCGAGCTGACCGGCACCGCGTCGAAAATCGAGACCAGGCCGCTGCCGACCGATGACCCGAAGGTGCGGCAACCCGACATCAGCCGGGCCCGCAGCCTCCTCGGCTGGGAGCCAACCGTTTCGCTCCGGGATGGGGTCCAACGGACCATCGAGTACTTCAAGTCGGTACTGGGATAGGGCGAAACGCGGAGCCGGGCCAGTCCCTCGTGGACCGCGACCCATTAGCTTTCCCGGTTCGCCGGAAGCGACGTATTGGCAATCGCTTCCGCTCCTGAACTGACGTCACACCGACGGGTATTCAGCGACCCGCCATGGCCCTAACTAGCAAGCACGCGTTCGCAGCCTGCACGGCGTTCCTGACGCTGGTTGGCTGCATGCGAACGTTCAACCTGCGCCAGTACCCGAATAACGAGGCGCTGTACGCCGCGGGGGTGCAGCAGCTTCAACAGAAGAAATGGGATAATGCCGTCCTGATTTTCGAGAAGCTCACGCTCGAGCTCCCGGCACGTGACACGCTCCTGCCTGCTTCGCATTTCCACCTGGCCGAGGCTTACTCGCGTCGCGGAGAGCACCTCCTTGCCGCACAGTCGTACTCGAGGCTCGCCGAGAGCTTTGCGACCGATACGCTCGCTGACGACGCACTGTACCTCGCGGGTCGTGAGTACCAGGCGATGTGGCGCAGGCCGGTCCTCGATCCGATTTATGGCGGCCAGGCGGCGGCGACCTATGAAACCATGCTCGGCCTGTATCCGGACAGCGAATGGAAGGATTCAGCGACCAAGCAACTGGGCGTGCTGCAGGAGTGGTTTGCCACCAAGGACTACGAAACCGGCATGTATTACATGCGCCGGAAAGCCTGGGACTCGGCCATCACATACATGCGCGACGTCGTGGCCAAGTTCCCGAATACCGCCCGCTCCAGGGACGCGCTTCTGCGGCTCGTCCAGGCATTTGATGAGATCAACTGGAAGGACGACAAGGCCGACACCTGCAAGACCCTGAGGGAGAAGTACCCGACCGACCCGGAGGTGAGAGAGTCGTGCCCGCCGGTCGCCAGTCCGTCGACGGTGCCCGGCCCAGGCTGACTCGTGCGGCTGGCGCTGATGGGTGGCACGTTCGATCCGCCTCATGTCGGGCACCTCCTGGCGGCGTCGGACGCCCTCGATCACCTCGAACTTGACCGCCTCGTCTTCATTCCGGCCGCCCAGCAGCCCCTCAAGCAGCAACAGCCGGCGGCGCCCTCAGTGCACCGGCTGCGCATGCTGCAGCTCATGGCGGAGGGGGATCCACGGTTCGAGGTGGATGAGATCGAGTTGGCGCGAAGTGGCTTATCTTTCACCGTGGACACGCTCGAGGAGTATGCACGCCGGTTCCCGGAGGCGGAGCGCTTCTTCCTGCTTGGAGTCGATGCGTTTGGATTACTGGACCAGTGGCGTGATGCGGCCCGAGTGGTCGGCCTGGCGCACTTCGTCGTGCTGACGCGCGTGGCCGGCAATGGTGCCGCGGCCGGTAGTACGGACCTCGCCTCGGTTGCTGCGAGGGTCCGGGCGATCGGGGGCGCAGCGGCGATGACACCGCACGTCATGGACCTGCGTCGTATCGACGTGTCGTCCACCGAGATCCGGCAGCGGGTCCGCGAGGGGCGGGCCATACGCGGCTTCGTGACGGACGCGGTTGCACAGTACGTCGAATTCAACGGTTTGTACCGATAGAGGCTGGCATGGTCAAGATGCTCCTGAGCAAGGTCTTCGGTTCACGCCACGAGCGTGAGCGGAAGCGCGTGCAGCCGATCGTCGACGAGATCAACAGCCATGGTGAGCGATTGCAGGCGCTCTCCGAGGCTGACCTCCGGGGCCAGACGGCCCGGTTTCGCGCGATCCTTCATGAGCGCACGGACGACATCGAGCGGCGGATCGCGGACCTGAAGGAACAGAAGCGCGTGGCGAGGGACGCGGCGGACCGCGAGGCGCTGGATAACGAGATGGGCGGCGCCGACGGGCGCGGTGGCCTCGAAGGGAAGCTCCGTGAAGTCATCCGCGACACGCTGGACGAGATCCTGCCGGAAGCATTTGCGACGGTGCGCGAAGCCGCCCGCCGGCTGTTGGGCACGACCGTCCTGGTCACCGGCCGCGAGTTGACGTGGGACATGGTCCATTACGATGTCCAGCTGATCGGCGGCATCGAGCTTCACCTCGGCCGCATCGCGGAAATGGCCACCGGTGAGGGAAAGACGCTGGTCGCCACGCTGCCGCTGTACCTCAACGCGCTGCCCGGCAAGGGCGCGCACCTGGTGACGGTGAACTCGTACCTCGCCCGTCGCGACTCGCAGTGGATGGGTCACGTCTACCAGTACCTGGGGATGAGCGTCGGATGCCTCGACGACACGCAGCCCGGAACGGCGGAGCGGCGGGCGGCCTACGAGTGCGACATCACCTACGGCACCAACAACGAGTTCGGCTTCGACTACCTGCGCGACAACATGGTGATCGCGCTCGAGCAGCGGGTGCAGCGCGCCCACTGGTTCGCGATCGTCGACGAGGTCGACTCGGTCCTGATCGACGAGGCGCGGACGCCGCTCATCATCTCGGGCCCGGTGGGCAACGAGAACGATGCGATGTTCGCGGAGCATAACGCGTCGGTCGAGCGCATGGTGCGGCGGCAGACCGAGGTGGCGAATTCGCTGGTCGCCGAAGGGGAACGGCTGCTCCAGGAGGGCAACGAAGAGGGGGCTCGCATCGCGCTGTACAAGGCGCGGCTGGGAAGCCCGAAGAACAAGCGCCTCCTGAAGGCGCTCCAGGAGCAGGGCGTCAAGCAGCTCGTGCAGCGGATGGAGCTCGACTACCTCGCCGACCGGAAGCTGGGGATCGCGAAGCAGCAGTACGGTGACCTGGAGAACGACCTCTTCTACGTCCTCGACGAGAAGGGGCATACCGTGCACCTGACCGATCGTGGCATCGAGTTGATGTCGCCGTCCGATCACGAGCAGTTCGTACTGCCGGATATCTCGACGGGCATTCATCGCATCGATCACGATGAGGAGCTGACGCCGCAGGAAAAGATCGAGGCACGCCGCGAACTCGAGGCCGAGTACGCGATGAAGAGCGAGAAGCTCCACATCGTGCACCAGCTGCTGCGGGCCCACGCGCTGTACGAGAAGGACGTGAACTACGTCGTGCAGGACGGGGAGGTCCTGATCGTCGACGAGTTCACCGGACGCACGATGCCGGGGCGGCGCTGGTCCGAGGGGCTGCACCAGGCCGTGGAAGCCAAGGAAGCCGTGAAGGTCAAGGGCGAGACGCAGACGCTCGCGACCATCACGATCCAGAACTACTTCCGCATGTACGAGAAGCTGGCGGGCATGACGGGTACCGCCGAGACGGAGGAGACGGAGTTCCACCAGATCTACAAGCTGGAAGTCTCGGTCATTCCGACGAACCGGCCGGTCATCCGCGACGACCGGCAGGACATGGTCTTCAAGACGCGTCGCGAGAAGTACAACGCGATCGTCGAGGAAGTGCGCCGGCTTCACGACCTGGGTTACCCGGTGCTGGTGGGTACCGCGAGCGTGGAGGTGTCCGAGACGCTGTCGCGCATGTTCAAGCGCGCGGGACTCGTGCATAACGTGCTGAACGCGAAGTACCACCAGCGCGAAGCGGAGATTGTGGCTGGCGCCGGTCAGCCGGGGGCGATCACGATCGCGACGAACATGGCCGGCCGCGGTACCGACATCAAACTCGGCCCCGGCGTCACGGTCTCGAAACCGTCGCAGATCAAGGATCTCGATGGCAAGCTGGTGGATGTCGACGAACTCGGCGGCCTCCACATCGTCGGGTCGGAACGCCACGAGTCGCGGCGTATCGACCGGCAGTTACGCGGCCGTGCCGGCCGGCAGGGCGACCCGGGGGCCTCGCAGTTCTTCCTGTCGCTCGAGGACGACCTGATGCGGCTGTTCGGCTCGGACCGCATCGCAAAGTTGATGGATCGCATGGGGGCCGAGGAAGGCGAGGTGCTCACGCATCCGCTCATCACGAGGTCGATCGAGTCGGCGCAGAAGCGCGTCGAGCTGCAGAACTTCCAGGCCCGCAAGCGGCTGCTGGAATACGACGACGTCATGAACCAGCAGCGCGAGGTGATCTATTCGCTGCGCTCGTTCGCGCTCGACGGTGGGGAGGAGCTGCGCGGCGAGGCGCAGAAGATGGTGGATCGCGCCGTCGAGAAGCGGGTCACGGATCTCCTGGCCGAGTTCGAAACCGAAGCCGAGTGGGATTACGGGTTGCTGAAGCAGGAACTGCTGATGCACTACCTGCTGGTGGTGCCGGAGCTCGAAGGCAACGATCCGCCCACGTCCCTGGAAGGGATTTCGAAGGCCTCCGTGGAGGCGGCACGCAAGGCGTTTGCGGCCAAGGAGGTTTCGCTGGACGAAGTGCGCGGCGAACAGGGTCAGGGATTCAGTGCGCGCCTGCTGTCACTCGTCATGCTCAACGTGCTGGACGAGAAGTGGAAGGACCACCTCTACGACCTGGACCAGCTAAGGTCAGCGATCCACTACCGGTCGTGGGGGCAGAAGGACCCGCTCATCGAGTACAAGCAGGAGGCGTACTCGATGTTCGTCGACCTCATGGGCGACATCTACAACACGTTCACCGAGCGGTTCTTCCGGGCGCAGCTGGTCTTCAACCAGCCGACCGATTTCGCGGCGCCCGCGGGCGATGGGGACGGTGCGCGCGGTCGCGCGGCCGAGGCGCCGCGGAAACCGACGAAGCGCTACAACGCGCTCGGGATCCTCGAGGACATCCCGGAGGAGGTGCCACCGTCATCGAACGGTAACGGTGCTGCCGAGCCGGAACCGTCGCCGAGCGGTGAGGCCGAGGTGTTGGATGTCGGTCCGGCTGAACCGCCGCAGAAGAAAGTCGCGGCGCGCCAGGATCCAGTGGTGGTCGGCGCGGGCCGTACGCGGTCGCTCAACCCGGCGGCAGCGCCGACGGG
>DAIUET010000144.1:0-5827 GCA_036845045.1 Gemmatimonadaceae bacterium
GGTTTACGAAATGCAACGCGAGCGTGCGCTCACGCGCGTGCCGCGCAGCATGGTGTGTTTCGACATCTCCACCAATCACGGCACGGACACCGTCGCGTCCTGTGTCTGGTTCGAGAACGGGCGCCCGCGACGCAGCGAATACCGGAAGTTCCGGATCAAGACGGTGGAGGGCACGGACGACTTTGCATCGATGCGGGAAGTGATCGGCCGCTACTTCCGGCGGCGTGTCGAGGAAGGGAAACCGCTCCCGGATCTGGTGATGGTGGATGGCGGCCGTGGGCAGCTCTCTGTCGCGCAGCAGGCACTCGCCGAAGTGCCGCTCGACCTGCCATTGGTGAGCCTCGCCAAGAAGGAAGAGGAGGTCTTCATCCCCGGCCGTCTCGAGTCGCTGCGGCTGCCGCGCCGCTCCCCGGCGCTTCGCCTGCTGCAACAGGCCAGGGACGAGGCACACCGGTTCGCGATCACCTTCAATCGGACGCGACGCACGGCACGAACGGTCACGTCGCAGCTGCTCGAACTGCCGGGCATAGGTCCCAAGCGCCGTCGGGCGCTGCTCACCGCCTTCGGCTCGCTGGAAGGCGTGCGCAATGCCTCGCCCGAGGCGATCGCGGCAATCCCCGGCTTCTCCGTGTCATCGGCGACCCGATTGCTCGACGCCTTGCGGGGAGCCACTGTTGGCAGTCCGGTGCCCACGCCGGTCCTCGCGCCTGCCGATCCTCCCACACCCGAACCGTGACAACCTGGGTCCTGAGTTGCTCGGCCTGCGGCCATCAGGAGCCGCAGGACGCCGGTGTCGGCCTGTGCCCGCGTTGTGGCCAGCCGTTCCTCGTGCGATTCACGTCGGCGCCACCGGTCCGTGAACGGATCGTGACGCGCTGGGACCTCTGGCGGTATACGCCCGCGCTCCCGCTATGCGCCGATGAGGCGCCGGTCAGCCTGGGTGAGGGTGCGACACCCCTGGTCGACTGTCCTTCCTTGGCGCGCCTCGCAGGCGTGCGACGCCTGTGGGTGAAGGACGAAGGGGTGAACCCGACCGCTTCGTTCAAGGCGCGCGGGCTCTCGGCCGCCGTCACGCGTGCCCGGGCCAGAAAGATCCCGGGGCTGGTCGTTCCCACCGCCGGAAACGCCGGTGCCGCCCTCGCTGCCTACGGCGCAGCGGCCGGTCTTCCCGTCCGCATCTACGCGCCCGCGACCACGCCACGCCCCATCCTCGACACGATCCGCGCCATGGGCGTCGAACTGGAAACGGTGGACGGCCACATTGGTGACGCCGGGAGGCTCTCGGTGCAGTTTGCGCAGGAAAGCGGCTACTTCAACGTTGCCACGCTGCGAGAGCCTTATCGCGTCGAAGGAAACAAGACGCTGGCCCTTGAACTGGCTGAACAGCTCGACTGGAACCTGCCCGACGTCGTGGTCTATCCGACCGGTGGCGGCGAGGGCGTGATCGGCATGTGGAAGGCGTTCGACGAGATGCGGGAATGGGGTTGGACGAAAGCGGCGACCCCCCGGATCATCGTCGCGCAGGCGGCTGGGTGCGCCCCAATCGTGCGCGCGCTGGAGCAGGGCGCCGAGCGAGCCACCCCGTGGGAAAACCCGGTCACCCATGCCGCGGGCCTGCGGGTCCCAGGCCCGCTCGGCGATCGACTCGTCCTCCGGGCGATCCGTGAAACGGGGGGCGATGCCGGGGCGGGGTCCGAGGATGCGATCAGAGACGCGACGCGTTCGATCGCCTCGCTGACCGGCATTGACGCCGCGCCGGAAGGCGGGTGCGGCTTCTCCGTCCTGACGGACCTCGTGCGGCGGGGCCGAGTGGACCCTGCGTCACAAGTAGTGCTCTACAACACAGGAAGTGGCGCGTCCTATCGTTCGTAGCCAGAACATGATCCGCTGGCACCCTACCGTCCGGCGCGTGTAATTTCATGCCCGGTGACTATCGCGATTTTCGACCCGTTCAGCGGCATTTCCGGAGACATGACCCTGGGCGCCCTCGTTGGCGCCGGGCTGGAACCGGACTGGCTCCGCGCGCTCCCCTCCCGCCTTGGGCTCGAGGGGGTTGGTGTGCGTGTCGAGCAAGCGATGCGCAGCGGCATTTCCTGCACGAAGGTCGATTTCGACATTCCCGTGCAGCCACACGGGCGGCACCTGAAGCAGATTCGTGAGGTGGTGCAGCGGGCTGATGCGCCAGCACACGTCAGGGAAAGGGCTGACCAGGCGTTCACCGCCATCGCCGAAGTCGAAGCCGAGATGCACGGGACCACGGTGGATCGCGTGCACCTTCACGAGGTCGGGGCCGTCGACGCCATACTGGATGTCGTAGGCGCCATATGGGGTCTGAGCGAACTGGGTGTCTCACGCGTTTACTGTGGCGTGATTGCCTTGGGCGATGGGTCCGTCAACACCGCGCACGGTGTACTCCCTGTTCCGGCGCCGGCGACACTTCGGCTCCTCGAAGGGCACGCAGTGCGTCCTGGTCCCGAAGGCGCCGGAGAACTGGTGACGCCGACAGGTGCGGCGCTGGTGCGTGCGTTGTCCGAGGGACCGCCGCCGATTCATGTCCCGTTGCGTTCCGGTTACGGTGCGGGAACGCGGGAGTTCGCGAACCGGCCGAATGCGCTGCGCATCGTGCTGGCTGAAACGAGTGCCGCCGGGGCCGTTGTCGAGCACCTGGAATGGCTCGCGACCGATCTCGACGACATGTCGGCCGAGCACGTGGCAAACGCATCCGAGCGCCTGCGCGAACTGGGTGCGCTCGATGTCACGACGACGGCGGTGCAGATGAAGAAGGGGCGGATGGGAATCCGGCTCGAGGTGCTCGCGCGGCCGGCGCTGGCGCACCGGCTCGAGGAGGAGATGTTCGCGACGACGACCACGTTAGGTGTGCGGCGGACGTCCGTCGAACGGCGCGCGTTGCGCCGCGAGCAGCGCACGGTCGACGTGCTGGGCCACGCCGTGCGCGTGAAGGTGGCAACCCTGCCTGGCGGTGGCCAGCGCGGGAAACCCGAATACGAGGATGTCCAGGTGGTGTCGCGCGCGACCGGCCGGTCGCTGGGCGATGTCACATCACTGGCGCTTGCCGCGGCGGAGCAGGGGTAACGCCGGGGGTACCACTGCCGCGCACCGGCGCGGTTTTCATCGTGAGGAGATCGAATAATGAGTGCAATCCGTTCTGCTTCGTTGGCCCTTTCGCTGCTGGCGGCTGCTGCGCTGCCGGCGATGGCACAGGGCGACGCCTGTCGTATCGATTACGGCAAGCCGGGCCAGGTGAAGGACGCCAACAAGGCTGTTGAGACGTCCGAGGTCATCGGCAAGCCCGAGGACAAGCGCAAGGCGTTCGTCCGCGCCGTTACGCTGTTGACCAAGGAGCCCGAGAAGGTCCGCAGCAACCAGGTGGCCGCGAACCTCGTGCTGGGGCGCGCGCTGATCGACCTGGCGATGCTCCCGGACATGCCGCGCACCGTGCGGCGCGGGGATGTCGGCTTCACCCAGGATCCGGACGCAACGATCGACCTCCTCGCGTCGGCGGACTCGCTGCTCGACGGCGTCGAGGCGCAGATGCCGGCCTGCAAGGAGGAAACCGAGGCGTGGCGTCGTGTGCCGTACAGCGCGCTCGTGAATGACGCGGTGAACGCGTACAACGCCCAGCAGATCGACTCGGCCGAAGTCCTGGTCCGTCGCTCACTGATGATCTATGACGACTACCCGGTGGCCTACTTCGGCTACAACATCCTCGGCAACATCCAGCAGTCCAAGGATGACATGCCCGCCGCCATTGCCTCGTTCCGCAAGGTCGCGGATCTGATGAAGGGCGATACGTCCGTCGTGGATGAGCGGAAGACCACCGTCATTCTGGTCGCGCAGCTGATGATCGACCAGGCCGACAAGCAGGACTCGGCGGCGCGCGCGGCCTCCATGAACGAGGTGGTAACGTACCTGGAGGAGTACCTGAAGGAGTTCCCAGGCGACATGAAGGCGCAGTCGGCCATTGCGACGGCGCAGCTCAAGTCCGGGGACGTCGGGGCAGCGCGCCGGCTGTTCGACGAGATGCTCGCGAATCCCGACAAGTACACGGACCTCAACCTTCTCGAAGCGGGCGTGGGTGCGGCACGCGCGTCGCAGAACGCGATGGCGGCACAGCTGTTCGAAGCGGGGCTGAAGAAGAACCCGTACTCGCGCGATGGCCTGTTCAACCTGGCGACCGTGTACAGCGATACGGCGCTCGGGAAGATCGAGCAGATGCCTGAGGTGCTGAAGCGCCTGAACGCGGTGGACCCGGAAAACCCGGACAACGCGCAGCTGGGCGCACTCTACTGGCAGGCAAAGGCGCGCTCGCTGCGCGCTGCGGCCGAAGGCAAGGATCCGGAGAAAGACCCGGAGGGCATTGCGTTCAAGCAGGCCAATGACTCGCTGCTGTATTACTACGAGAAATTCTCGAACGCCAAGACCAAGGTGACGTTCAACCTCTTCAGCCATGACGAGGGCCGTCATGTGCTGGCCGGCTCGGTCGAAAACCGAGGCGAGGAGGAGAAGAGCTACACCCTCAAGTTTGAGTTCCTCGACGTCACGGGGAACGTGCTCGACACGCGTGAGGTTACCGTCGAGGGCGTGCGGGGGAAGGGAAGCAAGGCGTTCCGCGTCGAGATCACGGACAAGCCAGGCGTGGCGGCATTCCGATACGCGCCATTCCCTTCGTGATCCGGATCACAAGTTTGCCGGTTTGAATACGGCGGCGTCGGATGGTTCCGGCGCCGCCGTTTTCATTCCGGCGCGCTGAAAAAATCCTTCGAGGTGTGACGAGGCGGGTGTAGATTCCGTTCGGTTACGGCGAGCCCATGCGCGGTCGACGTCGCAGGGGTACTGATTCAGCGAAACGGAGATACTCAATGCGCAGCCTTCTGGCCCTCGTGTTGTCGGTTGCACTCGTCGGCGCGTGCGACCGGGGAACGTCCATACCAGGGTCACCCTCGGACACCGGCCTCGCGTTGGCGCGCTCATCGCGTGCGAAGGACTCGCTCATCATGCTGAAGGACTCTCTGCTGGCCGATCGGCAGCGCCAGCTCAGCCTGCAGAGCCAGATCATCGGCGATGCGACGACGAGCGCGCGGCTGGTAGCAGAGATCGAACGGGACCTCTCGCGCGTGCGCTCGCTCCGTGTGCAGGGCGATACGTCGCAGATCGAGTCGGCGATCCAGAACACGTCCGCGCAGCTGGCGACGGTCCAGAAGAAGGTCACGGCGTTGATCAACCGGCTCAACGCCAGCGAGGCCCGCCTGAACCGGATCCGCAACGACAGCGCGTCCCACGCCACAAACGACGCCGCGATGATGACACAGCTGCGGGAGCATGAGCGGTCGATCGCCGAGTTGCGCACGACGGTTGAACAGCAGCGCAACGAGATCACGATGCTCGAGCAGCAGGTCGACAGCGTCGTGCGCGCGAATATCGTGCTGGTCAGTCAGCGTGACTCGGTCATCGTCGTGGCCAACACCATGGCTGCCCGGGAAGACTCGGTATTCGTGGCAATCGGAACCGAACGCGAGCTGACCGAGAAGGGACTCGTTCGGCGCGAGGGCGGCACCCTGCTCATGTTCGGGCGCGGCAAGACCATGGTGCCGGGCCGCACGCTGGACCCATCGCAGTTCACCGTCCTTTCGAAGGCCCGTGACAAGCAGATCATGCTGCCGCGGGCCGACAAGGAGTACCGCATCATCTCGCGTCAGGCGCTGGAATACACCGACCTGGCCCGACCCCGTGATGCGGTGGTCAAGGGCACACTGACCATCACTGACAGCGAGAAGTTCTGGGCGCCGTCGAAGTTCCTGATCCTGGT
>DAIUET010000144.1:5927-8144 GCA_036845045.1 Gemmatimonadaceae bacterium
CCCCAGCGCCCAAAGTCCTTTCGCTTCATTGATTTCGCGGATTGGCCCTGCTAAGATGGTTGAGCGTTCGAACCCATCGGGTACGGCGTCTCATCGGCGGGAAGGCGCGCGCCGCCTTCCCTCGTTTCTCCCCCGCGGTAGCCATGGTCACTGTCGCCCGAGTCCGCCCCGGCACCATCGCGGATGAGCTGGGCATAAAGCCCGGAACCGAACTGCTCGCCGTGAACGGTCGCGGGGTCGACGATTTCCTGGACTGGGAATTCCTCACCGCGGACGATGAACTCGTCGTTCACGCGCGCCTGCCGGGGGGCGAGGAGATCGAGTTCGAGATCGATCGCCCCGAAGGCGAGCCCCTTGGCGTCGAACTGGTCCCACCCTCAGTGCGCCGCTGCGCCAACCGCTGCGAATTCTGTTTCATCGAGGGGCTGCCCAAGGGCCTGCGCCGGAACCTCTACATTCGCGACGACGATTATCGGCTGTCCTTCGCTTACGGCAACTTCGCCACGCTCTCGAACCTCAGGGAGCGCGATGAGCGACGGATCATCGAGTACCGGCTCTCGCCGCTATACGTGTCGGTCCATGCCACGCCATGGGAAGCGCGCAAGGTCCTGCTCAACAATCCGCGGGTCCCGAACGTCCTCGAGCAGCTGACGCGGCTCGCCCGGCACGGGATCCAGTTCCATTGCCAGATGGTCGTGGTCCCGGGGCTCAACGACGGCGACGTCCTCGAAGCGACACTGACCGACTTGTGGAACCTGGGCGACGCGGTCATCACCGTTGCCGTAGTGCCCGTTGGACTCACGCAGTTCAACCACCTGTTCAAGGGTGAGTCGATGAGCCGGGAGCATGCGGCCAACCTGCTGTCGGCGGTTGAGCGATGGGGCAACCGGAGTGTCGCCGAGCGCGGGAACCGCTGGGTTTTCGGGTCCGATGAACTGTACCTCCTTGCGGGCGAGCCCCTGCCTGACGCGCCGTTCTACGAGGACTTTCCGCAGATCGAGAATGGCGTCGGAGCCGTAGCCTCGCTGCGCGCCAGGCTGGACGAGGGTATCGCGACGCTGCCACCGATGCCGGGACGCAAGGTTGGCGTCGTGACCGGCACGGCCATGGCGCCGCTGATGGGTACCATCGCGAGTCGGATCGCCGCGCAGACGGCGTCGCACATCGAGGTCATCCGGACCGAGAATTCGCTCTTCGGCCCGGGCGTCACGACCGCGGGATTGCTTGTCGGTGCAGACCTGCGGCGCGTCCTGGCCGGGCGCACGGACCTCGACCTGGTGCTGATCCCCGCCGAGACGATCAACGAGGATGGCCTCTTCCTCGACGACGACACGTTCGAGTCGCTGCGGGCAGCACTGCCAATGCCAGTCCTCGCGTCGTACGACTTTGTCGACGTTCTTGCCGCCGAGCAGGATGCCGCGACCGCGGAGGTGGCATGAGCACGCCGGTCGTGGCGCTGGTTGGCCGGCCGAACGTCGGAAAGTCGGCGCTGTTCAACCGCATTGTGGGCCGTGACACGGCAATCGTGAGCGAGGAGGCCGGGACGACGCGGGACCGGCACTTCGCGAGGGCGGAGTGGCAGGGCCGCGCCTTCTTCCTGGTCGACACCGGCGGCATCACCGATGACCCGCGCGCGCCGCTCGACGCGGCAATCGGCCAGCAGGTCGCGACGGCGATCGACGAGGCGGACCTGCTGTTGCTCGTCGTGGACGGCAGGACGGGCCTGCACCCCATCGATCGCCGGGTCGCTGACATGCTGCGCGCGGCGGGCAAGCCGTTCATCGTCGTCGTCAACAAGATGGACGATCCATCGGACCCGGCGTGGTACGAGTTCTTCGAGCTCGGCGGCGGTGATCCGATGCCGGTGTCGGCGATGAACGGCAAACAGTCGGGCGACCTCCTGGACCTCGTCGTGAGCCGCATCCCCGAGGTGGCGCCCGAGCCCGAGGAGGCGTTGCGCATCGCCGTCATCGGACGGCCTAACGTGGGAAAGTCCTCGTTCGTGAACCGCCTGCTCGGTGAGGAGCGGCTGGTGGTATCCGAGGAAGCCGGTACGACGCGCGACGCCATCGACTCCACCATGCGCTACCACGGGCGCGAGCTGGTCTTCGTGGACACGGCTGGACTGCGCCGGCAGTCGCGGGTGAACGAGGGGATCGAGTTCTATTCCGCGCTCAGGTCGCGGCGGGCGATCGAGCGCGCTGACCTGTGCTGCCT
>DAIUET010000145.1:0-8106 GCA_036845045.1 Gemmatimonadaceae bacterium
CATTCGGAGACAGATGGATTGAGACCGTGGGCCGCTAGACTCATCACATACGGCGTTTCCGGTGGCCTGGCGGCCCTTGCGATCGCTTTCATGCGCCCCCTCCCTGAACGGAGGCCTGTGGCGGATGTCGCGGGCCTCGCCGCGTCGTGGGAAGAACGCGTGGATTCCATCGCCAGCGGTGAAACGCTGGGTAAGGTCCTCGAGCGTGGGGGCGTCTCCGGGCTGCAGATGCAGCGGGCCCTTCATGCGATGGCTTCGACGAAAGCGCTGAATCCGAACCGGGTGCCCCGCGGAATGCGCGTGTCGTTCGGCGGGCTTCGCGATGACTCGCTGCCGCGCCAGGTCTCATTCCAGGTAGAAGTCGATCGGGTCCTTCGCCTCATCCGGAGCGATTCCGGTTGGACGGCGCGCGTCGACTCTCTCCCGTGGACCACCGACACCGTTGTCGTGCGTGGCGAGATCACCGACAACCTGTACGAAGGCATCGACGCGGCGCAGACCGACCTGTCGACATCCTCACGCCGGGAACTGGCGTGGTCCGTCGCGAACATCTTCGAATTCCGGATCGACATGAGCCGGGACCTGCAGACGGGTGACGCCTTCACGGTGCTCGTCGAGCGGAAGCAGCTTCCCAGCGGGATCACCCGCGTCGGGGACGTGCTGGCCGCGACGTTCACCAATGGCGGCACCACCATCGAGGCGATCCGGCACCTGGCTGAAGGACGGGCGAAGTACTACGACCAGCAGGGGAAGTCGCTCGCCGCGAACTTTCTGCTCGCGCCGCTCGAGTTCCGTCGCATCTCGAGTAATTTCGGCGGCCGCCGGCACCCCGTGCTGGGGATCTTCCGCCGCCACCAGGGCACCGATTATGCCGCCGGCTCCGGAACGCCGGTCCGCGCTATCGGCGATGGCATGGTCATCGCGGCGGGCGTTCGCGGCGGCTATGGAAACGTCATCGACGTGCGCCATACCAACGGGATCGTGACGCGCTACGGTCACCTGCGCGGCTTCGCCAAGGGTGTCCGCGGCGGCACGCGCGTCTCGATGGGCCAGACAATCGGCTACGTGGGCATGACCGGGCTGGCTACGGGCCCGCACCTGCACTTCGAGGTCCTGGTGAACGGAGTCGCCCGGAATCCGCGGACGACATTGCAGGCGAAGGCGGGACCACCACTCCCTGCCGCGCAGCGAGCGGAGTTCGATGCAATCCGCCTGCGGTACCTTGCCATGATCGAGCAGGACGGGTCACGGGTTGCGGCACTCAACGTCAACTAACAAGCGACAAGCGATTGGCGACAAGCGACCGGCGCTCCCAGAAGGGGCGCCGTTGTTTTTCAGAGTGGCTCGCCGTTCGCTAGTCGCTGGTCGCCAGTCGCTGGTCGACAGTCGCTGGTCGCTGGTCGCTGGTCGCTAGTCGCTGGTCGCCGGTCGCCAGTCGCCAGTCGCTGGTCGCTGGTCGCTGGTCGCTGGTCGCTGGTCGCTGGTCGCTGGTCGCTAGTCGCTGCTCGCTTGGTAGCTTTCTCCGATGCTCATCTGGATCGCTGCCGTCATCGCGGGCATCGCCGCGGTCATTCTCGTTTACGGATTGAAACCGGGCACCGGCCTGATGCTGGTGTCGGCTGGCCTGCGGCTCCTGGCAGTGACCGGTCATGTGGCGCTGATTCTCAACGCGGCCCTCGGCGCCGCCCGGCCGGCGGCTGCGTTGGTCGCGTTGGACGTCTCGGCGAGCTGGCTTCGCGACGGCGATTCGTCACGATTTCGTGAGGCGTTGCAGCGCGCTCGCAGTGAAGCCAGCGGCAACCTGCTGTTGTTCGGCGACTCGACGCGCGCCGCGACCAGCGACGTTGTGCCCGCCGACGAGGCCTCACGCGTGCGACCGGCCGTCGAGCGCGCCATGGCCGACGGTCGTCCGCTGCGCGTGTACACCGACGGTGAACTGGAGGATGCCGAAGCCCTGGCGTCCCTCGTTGGAGGATCCGGAATCATCGTCATGCGGTCGGATGATGCGACCGATGTCGCCATCGCGGAACTCCGGGTCGTGCGCGCGACCGTGGGGGGCGACACCCTGGACGTCGATGTCGCGCTGACGGGCAGCGCGCGTGGCGGGCCGCCATCCCGCCTCACGATTTCGCTGGCGGACCGCTTGGTGGCGACGATTCAGGTCGACTCGGTGGGCCCGTATGGCGAACGGATCGTGCGGGCGCGGGTTCCCGTGCCTGACGTGACCGGGCCAATGCTCATCGCCGCCTCCCTCAGCGCCCCGGGCGACCGCATCGCGGCGAACGACTCCCTGGCGGTGGCGATCGACGTGATGCCGGGCGCGGGAGCGGTGGTCGTGTCCACCGCGCCGGACTACGACGTGCGCGACCTCGCCGCCGTGCTGCGGGGAACGGTCCTGTTACCGACGCGCGGCTACTACCGCGTCGCGCCCGGACGCTGGCGTGAGGAAGGCTCCCTCGCTGAAGCGAGCGAAGCGGACGTGCAGCGGGCCGCCCGGGAGGCGCCACTCCTGGTCCTTCACGGCGACACGGCGATTTTCGGGGACCCGAGGGTGTTCGCGCGCGGCTCGCTGCTGCTGGTGACGCCACCCTCGACGCCGGGCGAGGAGTGGTACGCGACGGGCGCTCCGACGTCGCCGATGTCCTCCGCGCTGAGCGGTTCTCCGTGGGACAGCCTGCCGCCTCTCGAGGTGAGCCCCGTCGCGCAGGCTGGGAACTTCGAGGTGCTGGAGACACGACGCGCCCGGAGACTCGAACGCCGCGTGGCGGCGATAGGGTGGGAACGCCCCAGGCGAACGGTGCTGGTGCCAGCGGCCGGTTTCTGGCGCTGGCGGTTCCGCGGTGGGGCGCCGGCCGCGGCACACTCGGCCTTCTGGGGCAGCATCATCGACTGGCTGGCTGCCGAGCGGGCGGATAACCGCGCGGCCACGCCAGCGGACGGCGCCGTGCGTGAGGGGCAACCGGTGCGCTGGCGCCGGGGACTGCCGACCGATACGATCGTTCCGGTCGCTCTCGTCAGGCGCGGTACGGGCGAACGGGACTCGATAACGGTCCAGTTTACGGCCGGTTCACTGTTCACGGAAACGCCCTCCCGCCGGGCAGGGGTGTACGACATCACGACCAGGGGCGGGACGTCGGTGCTCGTGGTGAATCCCTCAGCCGAGATCCTGCCCCGCCGGCCATCGGTGGTGGAGGGTGACATCGGCACGGGCGAGGCGCTCACTGATGCGCCGCGGCTACGCGGTATCGGGTGGATCTTTGCGATCGTGATCCTCTCGTTATGTGTCGAATGGATCCTTCGAAGGCGGTTGGGGCTGAGGTGACCTCGTGCCTCGTGACTCGTGACTCGGCACTTCCTGCGTTGCACTGATTCCTGACTCTCCTGCTTCTTCGCGGTTCAATGCCTCTTCTTCGCAAAGCCGGTGACGTACCCAAACGCTCCCTCTGGCAGCGCATCAAGGATGTCGCGCTGGCCGACGTCCACGTGCTGGCGCGCGGTGGGGTCAAGGCGGGATCCATCGACAGCCTCGAGGAACTCCTCCTCGAAGCCGACTTCGGTGTGCCGGTCACGTTACGGCTCGTCGAGGATGTGAAGCGACTGGCCCTTCGCGGCGCCATCCGGACGGAGACCGAGTTTCTGGCGGCGCTCCGCGACAGCGTTGCGGCAGCGCTCCGCACGGGCAACGCCGATCCCGCCCTGACGTTCGCCGCGGAGCGCCCCACGGTCATCGTCGTCATCGGCGTGAACGGCGCCGGCAAGACGACGTTCATCGGAAAGCTGGCAGCCAGGCTGCGTGGGCAGGGGAAGCGCGTCCTGGTTGCGGCGGCGGACACGTTCCGCGCCGGTGCGATCGACCAGCTCCGGGTGTGGGCCGGCCGGGTTGGCGCGGACTTCATCGGAGGCAAGGCCGGGGGTGATCCGGCGGCGGTCGCGTACGATGCCATCGATGCGGCGACCACACGCGGCGCCGACGTCGTGATCGTGGATACGGCCGGCCGGCTGCATACCAGCGACAGCCTGATGGACGAACTGAAGAAGGTCGTGCGCGTCATTGGCAAACGGCGCCCGGATGCGCCACACGAAACGCTGCTGGTTCTGGATGGGACCATCGGCCAGAACGCCGTGGCGCAGGCCAAGACGTTTTCCGCCGCGGTGCCCGTGACGGGACTCGTGGTCACGAAGGTGGATGGCACCGCGAAGGGCGGCATCGTCCTCGCTGTCCACGAGGCGATCGACGCTCCAGTGAAGTTTCTCGGAACGGGAGAACAGGCCGGCGACCTCGCGCCGTTCGACGCCGATCTGTTCGCGCGCGAGGTGCTGGAGGAGTAGTGTCGGCTCCGGCGCGGTCGCGGCTCTATCTCGAGATGCCCGTGCAGTTCCTCAAGGGCGTCGGGGAGCGACGTGCCGACCTGCTCAAGCGGTTGAACATCCAGACAGCCGGCGACCTGCTGTACCACGTGCCGCACCGGTACGACGACGCCAGCACCATCACGCCGATTGGGTCGGTGGACGTGGGGCAGGAGGTCACCGTCATCGGACGTGTCGTCTCGAAGGGCATCCTTCCGACACGGAAAGGCCTCCGGATCTTCCAGGCCGTCGTGCGCGACGAATCGGGCATGATCGAAGCGGCCTGGCCGGGCCAGCCCTTCCTGGACCGCAACATCCAGAGGGACGACGTGTTGCTCCTGAACGGTTCATGCCGGTTCTTCCATGGCCGCCAGCTGCAGCCGCGCGAGTGGGTCAACCTCGGCGCCGAAGATCCGGGCAGCGCGGCCGGCCGGGTTCTCGCCGTGTATCCCGCGACCGAGGGGATCACGGTGCGCCAGCTGCGGGCCCTGATCGAGCAGCACCTCGACGCGCTCATCCCGCTGGTCGAGGAGCACCTGCCTGACGAGTTGCGGCGATCGCTCAACCTGCCGGGCCTGCCCGAGGCCCTGCGGCTCGTCCATCGACCCACCAGCGTAGCCGAAGCGGAGCGCGGCCGGGCGCGACTCGCCTTCGACGAGCTGTTCTTCGTGCAGGTGCTCCACCGGCGCGCCAACACCGTGGCGCGCGCCCCGAGGGCGGGCATCACCTTCGCGCTGAAGCGAACGCTCACCACGCAGTTGAAGGCGGCGCTGCCCTACACGCTCACCGGCGCCCAGACCCGGGCCGTGCGCGAGATCTTCGCCGACATGAATTCGGCGCGGCGGATGCACCGGCTGCTGCAGGGCGATGTGGGGAGCGGCAAGACCGTGGTCGCGGTCTTTGCCTCGCTGCTGGCGATGGAGAACGGTTACCAGGCGGCGCTGATGGCGCCAACCGAACTGCTGGCCGAGCAGCATGGTCGCACGTTAGGCGCGCTGCTCGCGCCGCTGGACATCACACCCGTGCTGCTGACCGGCAGCCTGGGCGCCGCGGACCGCCGCGCGGCGGACCGCCGGCTGGCGTCGGGCGAGCCGCTCCTGGCCGTGGGCACGCATGCCCTCGTGCAGGAAGAAACGACGTTCGGCCGGCTCGGCCTCGCCATCATCGATGAACAGCACCGGTTCGGCGTCGAGCATCGGGCCGCGCTGGGTGAGAAGGGGGAACGGCCGGACACGCTGCTGATGAGCGCCACGCCAATCCCGCGTTCGCTGGCGCTGACGCTGTACGGGGACCTCGACGTGAGCGTGCTCGATGAACGCCCGCCGGGACGGCAGCCCGTGACGACGCTGCTGCGCAAGGCTTCGTCGCATGACAAGGTGATGGCGTTCCTGGACCGGGAGATCGCGAAGGGCCGCCAGGGGTACATCGTCTATCCGATCATCGAGGAATCGGAGAAGGTCGCGCTCAAGGCGGCCACGACGATGTACGAGGAGCTCTCGTCGGGGGTGCTGGAGGGCCGCCGCCTGGCCCTGCTCCACGGTCGGATCGGGGCCGAGGAACGGGACACGATCATGCGCCGGTTCCGTGATGGCGCGATCGACGTCCTGGTCGCCACGACGGTCATCGAGGTGGGCATCGACGTGCCTAACGCCACCGTGATGATCGTCGAGCACCCGGAGCGGTTCGGGCTGTCGCAGCTGCACCAGCTTCGCGGCCGGGTCGGGCGCGGCGCCGAGGAGTCCTTCTGCATCCTGGTGGGGCGGGGCGGGCCCGAATCGGCCGCGCGCCTGCAGGTGCTCGTCGACACCGATGATGGCTTCGAGATCGCGCGAGCCGACCTGCGGCTGCGGGGCATGGGCGACCTGTTCGGCGAGCGGCAGAGCGGCCTCCCCATGTTCCGCGTCGCCGATCCGATTCGCGACGAGGCGCTCAACGTGCAGGCCCGTGAGGCCGCCTCCGAGGTTATGCGGAAGGATCCGGAACTCAGGTCACCCGAGCACAAGTCACTGCGGAAGGTGTTGAGCCAGCGTTATGCACGGGCGCTGGAGCTGTTCCGGGTGGGGTAACTACAGCGACAAGCGACAAGCGACAAGCGACAAGCGACAAGCGATCAGCGGGCAGCGACCAGCGGCCTCAGTCGGCCGCGCTCTGGACCGTCTCCCTGGTTGACGGGCGCCGGATGACGCGGATGGGGAGACGGATCGTGAACGTGGTGCCGACACCCACCCGGCTCTCCACCTCGATGCTCCCGCCGTGTGCCGTCACGATGCTCTTTGCGATCGCGAGCCCCAGGCCGGCGCCGCGCAAGGCGAGAGGAGCCTGGGTGTCGGCCTGGTAGAATTTCTCGAAGATATGTGGGATCTGGTCGCGCGGGATTCCGGCCCCGGTGTCGCCCACGGCCATGCGCACGTGATCACCCTCGCGCCCGACCACGAGTGAGACACGTCCGCCTTTGGTCGTGAACTTGAACGCGTTCGACAGCAGGTTGCCGAGGACTTCATTGATGCGGACCGGATCCCAGAGCACTTCGTGCGGAATGTCGCGATCGCTCTTGACCTCGAAGCTGACCTCGCGCTGGTCCGCCAGGACCCGGAACGCCCGCTCGAGGTCATCGAGGAATTCGGAGAGCACAACGGGGCGGATTTCCAGCTTTCCGCCGCCGGCGTCGAACCGGCTGACATCGAGCAGCTGGCGGATGAGGCGCGACAGCTGCTGCGTTTGTGACACGAGCGTTGTGGCGATGTCGCGTTGCTTGTCGGTCAATTCACCGTAGACGTTCTCCTGCAGCAGCTGCAGGTAGCCGAGCATGACGTTGACGGGCGTCTTCAGCTCATGCGTGGCGATGGAAACGAACTCCGCCTTGAGACGATCGAGCTCCTCGAGCTGAGCAGCCATGGATCGAAAACTCTCCGCCAGTCGGCCGAACTCGTCCGCGCGATCGCCACTGATGGCGAGCGGGCGCCGGAAATGTCCCTCGGCGACGGCCCGCATGCCGGCATCGAGCTCCTTGAGCGGCGAGCTGATCGACCGGGCGAGCCAGATGCCGACGCCGAACGCGACCAGCAGGGCAATAGCGAGCGCACTGAGCGCGAGGACCGCGGCGTCTTCGGTGCGGGCCGCAAAATCGTCCACCTGCTCCGCCGTTCGCTGTTCCATCGCGTCCACGGTGACGTCGAGGACGCGGTCGACGGTGTTCAGCGCCGGGGAGATGATCAGGTTGACGATCGAGTCACGCCTGGCGATTCGATTGGTTCGGGCGAACTCGAAGGCACGTGGTACCTGCTCGAAGAGCAGGGACACCGCCGACCTGCTCTGCCCGATCGTGGCCGACTGCGTCAGCTGCGCCAGCGTATCCGTCTGTCGCGCGAGCTGCTGGAGAGCCTGGAGATATTGCCGCTGCGTCGTATCGCTGGGGAACGCCGTGAGGTAGATGGTTTGAGTGAGCAGCTCGTCGTGCGTGTCGCGCATGCGGCCGAGCAGGAGTGTGGCGGCGTACTCCCGGTCCCGGAGGAGCGTGGTGTCGTTCTGGAGTTCCTGCAGGGCGCGAAGCGACAACACCAGCGGCGCGACCATGATGATCGCGATGCCGAGGATGCCGAGGTTGAGTCGTGATGTAAGGGTCAACGAGAGGGGGTTCTGAGTGCCGTCTGCGCGGTGCTGCGCTGCGGACGTAGCGTTGAGTGCGCCCTGGCGCCCGCCGCCGGTTCCAGGTCAACTCCATCCCAAATCAACTTCGCTGCACCTACTTTTCGTCCTCCT
>DAIUET010000146.1:0-805 GCA_036845045.1 Gemmatimonadaceae bacterium
CCCTATTCCCTATTCCCTATTCCCTATTCCCTATTCCCTATTCCCTATTCCCTGTCTCGTTATGCGCTCATCTTCCCCACCGCCTGCTCGACGGCAGCCTTGATCTCGCGGTCCCGGTCCGCCATCAGCGTCTGCAGTGCCTGTCGCGCCGACGGGGTCCCCGCTTCCGCCAGCGCCTCGATGGCCCGCAACCGGAGCGCGTTAGGCTTGCGCACCAGCATCCCGCCCGCTTCGGCGGCGCGCACCAGCCGCGCCACACCGTCCTCGGTCGGCGTGGTGCCGAGCGCGGAGATCAGGGCCGATTGCACATCCTGATCCTGCTCGTGGTCGAGGGCCTCGATGATCCATGGTACCGCGCGCGGGTTCTTCGCCGCGGCGATCGCCCACACCGCCTGCAGCCTCACGTCGGGTGAGGCGTCGTTGAGTCCCTGCAGCAGGGCGAGCAGCGAGCGCGACGTGCCGAGTTTCCCCAGCGCGGCCGCCGCCGCCTGGCGCACGCGGGATTCGCGGTGCGACATCAGCTCGGCCAGTCGCCGATCGGCCTCCGCCGGTCCCAGCTCGCCCAGCAGTGCCGCGGCATTGCGCACCACGTACCAGCGGTCGTCGCTCAGCAGGTGCAGCAGCGAATTCACGGCCGCCGGGCACTTGCGCAGGGCCTCTAGGTAGACGCGCCGCTCCCCGGTGACTTCGCTGCCGATCAGGTTGTCGATGAGCACATCGGCTCCGGTCTCACCAGCCAGCTTGAGCAGCCGCGAGCACGTCTCCCGCAGATCCCGGTGCGTAGGCAGCAGGCGCGCGACGCCCT
>DAIUET010000146.1:815-8040 GCA_036845045.1 Gemmatimonadaceae bacterium
CGCCCTGCAGGATCGCCGGTCGCTGCAGCCGCCGGATCCCCATGAGGAACGCGCGCTTCACATCGCCGTCGTGCAGCCGTTCGTGATGCTCGTGCAGCCGTTCCATCACGGTGACGACGTCGAGCCACTGCCCCTTGTCGGCCAGATTCTCCGCGGCCCGGGCAATATCATCGACGATGGCGCGTGACGCCGCCGACGTAACGGCCTTTTCCAGGTGCGCAAGCAGTTCCGTGACCGAGTCGTCCCGCCCGGCGAGCGGCATCAGTTGCACCTGCATCATTTCCTGCGATCCCCCTGCCGGGCGGGCCCGTAACGCAGCCAGACTGGTATGACCGATGCCCGGCGGCTGTATCTCGATCGCCGGGACCGGAGTATGGTTGCGCATGGCGCCTTCGATGCTGGGCAGCGTTCCGGGCGTCGCGTGGCGCACGAAACCGGATCCGCCCAGATGCGCGGTCACGCCCGTGAGGTAGAGGCCCACGAGTTTGTCGTCGAACGCCGCGCCCTCGTCGCCATGTGCGGGATCGGAAGCCAGCGCCCGCGCGACCTCGAACACTTCACGGGCCGGCACGGCGGCATCGAATTCCAGGATGCGGACCGAGTGTGACGCCATGCGGAGGGCGAGATCACGCAGGTTCTCGATGGTCTCGCCGTGCTGTTCGTGATGCGCCGACACGGCGATCGAGATGTCGCGCAGCAGCAGAAACTGGGGCTGCGCCGACAGCTGCATCAGCGACCGGCGGAGTTCTTCCTTCTGGGCGTCATGGTCGTCCGGCCTGCTGGCGAGCAGGCAGACCAGCCGCGAGAAGTGCGTTACGAACGGGGAGACGTCTTCCATCCGGCAATGGGGAGCGGGTGTGACGCGTACGTCCTGATGACAGGAGACGCGCCACACCCGCCTGAAGAAACGACCCGGCCCGTCAGGGCTTTGTTACCGTCGGCCCCTCGATGTGGATGTCCAGGTTGTGGCTGGCCCGGATCCCGAACACGCCGTCCGTCGAGACGAGCTTCCCCGGGCCGATCATGTCCGCTGCGGCCGCCGAGAAGACCTGCGTCCCGTTCACCGAGCAACCGACCCGCCCGCCCTTCACCCACATCGCGATCTCGTCGGTCGCGCCCCGTTCCCCCATTTTGGCGACCGCCGGATTTGCCGTCTTGCCTAACAACGTGTGGGTGTCGCCGCCGTCGCGGTGCCGCACCATGACGTTCCCCGTGCCGAAGACCACGCAATAGAGATAGTTCTGCTTCGCTCCGTTCAGGTCGGATCCACCAATGAAGAGCCCATACGACTCCTCGTGCGTCGACGTGCTGCGAGGGGTCTTCGTCAGCCGCGCCGTGACCGTGTACTCACCGGTCGCCGTGTTCTGGGTGTTCCACAGGATGGCATGCGGTCCACCGGTGAGGTGGAACCCGGTGCCCATCTGCACGAACTTCACCTCAGAAATCTTCTGTTCCGCGCGGTCCGTCCGTCCCTGCCATCCGCGCACCTGGATGCCGGCACCGGCGACGGCCGTCGTGGGGTCCGCCTGGGCACCGGCGGCCTGTGCGGCAAAAACGACTACAAGCATGCTGGCAACTACCTGTCGCATTACGCCTCCTTCGGGTCGATAATGTCGTGCGCAAAGGATACCCGGCAGTAGCCGGTTCGGGCCACCGCCGACACGCGCTCGCGGCGATTCCTCCATATCAGGCGACCATGCCGATTCCTGTACCACCCCCGTCCGCTTCGGGACACACGACGTCGACCACGAGCCCCCTGTACTGGTGCGCGTACGGACCGGAAACGGCGCCGAAAGCCCTCGTCCTCCACGGGGGACCTGGCGCCCATCACGATTACCTCCTGCCCCAATTTCTGCGGCTCGCCGGCAGCCACCGGCTGGTTTTCTACGACCAGCGGGGCGGCGGACAGTCCCGCGAAACCGGTACCGGGGAAGTGACGTGGCAGCAGCACGTGCAGGACCTGGCGCATGTCGTTCGTGAGCTTCACCTCCAACCCCTCACGATCATCGGATACTCGTGGGGCGCGCTCCTCGCGCTCCTCTACACCGTCGAATCCCACCGTCATCGTGCGCTCCCCGGACCATCCCGCCTGGTGCTGGTCGACCCGGCTCCGCTGTCCCGGCCGTATCGTCAGGCATTCGAGGATGAATTCGCGCGGCGCCAGCGGAGCGAGTCGATTCGCGAGCTTCGCGAGGACCTGGCCAGCTCCGGGTTGCGCGATACCGACCCTGATGCCTGGCGGCAGCGGCAGTTCGAGCTGGGCGTGGCCGCCTACTTCGCCCGACCCCAGGCCGCGGAAGAACTCACACCGTTCCGGGTAACGGCCAAAGTTCAGCAATCGGTCTGGCACAGCCTGGGCGACTTCGACGTCATCGCCGATCTCGCGAACCTGCACCTTCCCGCCTTTTTCGTCCACGGCAGGCACGACCCGATTCCGCTGGAGTCGACTGAACGCGCGGCTGGTGCCATGCGCGCTCGGTTGCTCGTCCTTGAGGCGAGCGGCCACGTGCCGTACGTGGAACAGCCCGACGCGCTCTTCAGCGCGATCGAGCAATACCTGGCGGAAACGACCCTGAACGGCGGGAAGCGCGATGCCCAGCATGATCGAGGATGACGAAGAGCTGTTCGTGACCACGACGGAGATCGACGGGCGGCCCTACAGCGTGACGGTGAAGGTCGATTTCGACGGCATCGAGCACGTGGGTCACCTGCTGTTCCGGGATTCGGAGTGGGAAGACGACGAAGGGGTGCGCGATCACGGGACCATTCCCGGGCGGACCCGCGAGGAAATACAGGGGCTGGCGCGCGGCTTCACCAATCACGACCTCACGCTCCGGCATCGCCGCGCCGTGTCGGAGCGGCGGCGATTCAGCGGACTCCGCCACCTCACGCAGGAGGTCCTGGCGCAGATCCGTTACCTGAACAAGGTCGCGACCTCGATGCGCGCCGGCCTACTGGACGTCGATGAGGCCGCGACCGAAATCGCCAATACCGAGGAGCGGTTGCACGACATGGTCGCCCAGTTGCGCGTCTACGCCGGCGTCGCGAGCTGAACGACGGAGGACCGCGGAGCGGCGCTATATTTCGGCGCCGGGATAAGGGGCAAAGGGCTCAGCCTTCGGGGCGTGCCTTTTGCCCCTTGCCCACTTCCCTTTGCCCTCGTCAATGGATCCGCAGGTCGCCGCGCATCGCCTCAACGAGATCGCTTTGCTGCTCGAGGTTCGCGGCGAGAATCCGTTCAAGTCACGCGCGTTCGCCCAGGCCGCGCGCACCATCGGCGAGCTCGAGGAAGACGACATCGCACCCATGGTACGGTCGCGCGACATCGCCAGGCTGCCGGGAATCGGATCCAAGACGCTTGCGGTCCTCGCCGACCTCGTGGAGACGGGTGAGTCCTCGTACCTCGCGTCCCTGAGGGAGTCGACGCCGGCGGGACTCATCGAAATGATGCGAATCCCCGGACTTGGCCTCACGCGGATTCATCGGATTCACGAGGGGCTCGGCGTTGCCAGCGTCGCCGAGCTCGAGGCGGCGGCGAGGGATGGGCGGCTCGCCGCGCTTTCCGGCTTCGGCCCGAAAACGGCCGACAAGATCCTGCGCGGCATCTCCACGTTCCGGCAGACGTCGGGACAGATCATGCACCTCGACGCCTACCCTGAAGCGCAACGACTTCGGCGGTCGATCGCGAGACTCCCGGGCGTGGAGCGGGTGGACATCGCCGGCCCGCTGCGGCGAACAGCGGACGTTGTCAGCCAGATCGACCTTGTCGCGGGGTGCTCGAGTGATCCCGCTGAGGTGGCTGATACGGTCGGGAAGGCTCCCGGAGTGGAAGAGGTCATCGCAGCCGGCGGAGGCTCGGTGGCCTTTCGCCTGATCAGCGGTGCTCGCGTGCAGCTGCATTGCGTCGCGGACGACTCGTTCCCGCTCGCGCTCTGGCGTGCGACCGGGACCGCGGAGCACTGCGACGCCGTACTCGCTCGACTTCGGGACCGCGGATTCAGCATCGAGTCGGGCCGGCTCGTCGATGCGAGGGGAAGCGTCGTGCGGAACGAAGACGAGGAAACGCTCTACCGCTCCGCCGGCCTGGCGTGGATTCCGCTGGAGCTGCGCGAGTACCGCGGCGAGATCGCGGCCGCCGCGGCGGGTAAACTGCCCGAGCTCATCGAACTGGGCGACCTGCGCGGCATCCTCCATTGCCACTCGAGTTATTCCGATGGAAAGACCACCATCGCAGCTCTGGCTGAGGCGGCGAAGGAGCGGGGTTGGTCCTATCTCGGCGTCTCCGATCACTCCCAGGCGGCGTCGTACGCCGGTGGCCTCACCCCCGACGACGTGCTCCGCCAGCATGACGAGATCGATGCGCTGAACGCGAAACTGAAGGGCTTCCGTGTGCTGAAGGGCATCGAGGCGGACATCCTTGCCGATGGCAGCGTGGATTTCGCCGACGACCTGCTCGACCGGTTCGATTACGTCATCGGATCGGTGCACTCACGATTCGGCATGGATCAGAAGGAGATGACCACTCGCGTTCTCAAGGCGATGACGGATCCGCGACTGACCATCATCGGTCACCCCACCGGCCGGCTCCTGCTCCGCCGGGAACCCTTTTCCGTCGACATGGATGCGATCATGGACATGGCCGTCGAGAAGGGCATCGCGCTCGAGCTCAACTGCGATCCCAACCGCCTGGATCTCGACTGGCGGTGGGTGCAGCAGGCCCGGGACCGGGGGATTACGATCGAGATCGGTCCGGACGCGCACGCGCCCGACGAACTGTCCTTCGTCGACTTCGGAATGCAGATCGCGCGGAAGGGATGGCTGGAGAAGGCCAACGTGTTGAATACCCGGAGCGCGGAAGACGTCGTACGGTTTGCCCGCGCCCGGCGCGAGCCGGGCAGGACCCGCCAACCCGGCAAGGCGAAGCGTGGCGCGTAAGGCGCAGGGACCGCGCCAGCCCCTGTCGCAGCGCCGGCCCAAGGCGGCCCGGCGCGGGGGGGCGCTGGTGAGGAAA
Source organism: Gemmatimonadaceae bacterium (assembly GCA_036845045.1). Classification (GTDB taxonomy): domain Bacteria; phylum Gemmatimonadota; class Gemmatimonadetes; order Gemmatimonadales; family Gemmatimonadaceae; genus JABWBJ01. Next base: position 5,827 of record DAIUET010000146.1, read on the forward strand.
GGTCCAGCGAAGGACCCCCCGACTTCAAAGATGCGCCAGACATCCGCGAAGCCCGCCATCACGACAGCGCGAAAGCCGGCGGCAAAACGCGCCGCGCGAGCGCGCCGGCTGGATCCGGCCCTCCTCGGGCCCCACGCCGCATCTGTTTACGAGGGGCTTTCGAGTCTCTACCCGGATGCCCACTGCGAGCTCGATTACCAGACCCCGTTTCAACTGCTCGTCGCCACGATCCTCAGCGCTCAGTGCACCGATCGGCGCGTGAACATGGTGACCCCCGTGCTCTTCTCGAGGTACCCGGATCCGGCCGCCCTCGCCGCCGCCCGGCAGGAGGACGTCGAGGCAATCATCCGCAGCACCGGGTTCTTCCGGAACAAGGCGCGCAACCTCATCGCGATGGCGGGCGCGGTGGTTGAACGGCATGGCGGTGAGGTGCCGAAGACGATGGACGAGCTGGTCCGCCTCCCGGGTGTTGGACGGAAGACCGCCAACGTCGTCCTCGGGAATGCCTGCGGCCTCAACGAGGGCGTGGTCGTCGATACCCACGTCCAGCGCCTGGCCGCCCGGCTGGGCCTAACGACGGAGCAGGACCCGGAGAAGATCGAACGGGTCCTGATGGACCTCTACGATCGCGATCGCTGGACGATGCTGTCCCACCTGCTCATCTGGCACGGACGCCGCGTCTGCGATGCGCGAAAGCCGCGGTGCGGAGACTGCGTGCTGGCCGCCGTGTGTCCATCGTCCCTCGTTGCCTGACGGGCCCGCATTCCCACTTCCCTCTTCCCCCTTCCCTCGTCACTGTTCCTCCCATGAAGAAAGCAACCCTCGTCACCTCGCGCGGAACGCTGGTCGCGGAGTTGTACGACACGGAGGCCCCGAACACGGTGGCCAACTTCGAGAAACTCGCCAACAGCGGCTACTACGACGGCACACGCTTCCATCGCGTGATTCCCGATTTCGTCGTCCAGGGCGGGGATCCCTACTCGAAGGGCGGCGAACACGCCAAGGGACCGGTGGGAACCGGCGGACCGGGCTGGAAGATCAAGTGCGAGACCGCCGGAAACCCGCACAAGCACGCCGTCGGTGCCTTGTCCATGGCGCACGCCGGGAAGGACACCGGTGGCAGCCAGTTCTTCGTCGTCCTCAGCGAAGCCAACACCCGCCACCTGAACGGCGTTCACACCGTGTTCGGCCGGGTCATCGAGGGGCTCGAGTTCCTTCCGCAGATCCGGCAGAACGACGAACTGACTTCCGCGCGCGTGACCGAACCCACGACCTGACCCGCCATGTCTGAACTGGAACCCGGGGACAAGCGATCCGCATTCGTCGGAATGCTGGTCACGACCCTCCTGCTCTTTGTCTTCGCGTACGGCATCGTGATGTGGACCAATTCGCAGTTCGCGGGCGCCGAGTCGCACGTCGAAGCGACGAAGCACTAGCCCGGCCGGACGCCGTCCAGGCAGCACCGGATGACCGAAGTCGTTCCTTCCGAGCCGCCGCTCTGCGTGGACCTGGACGGCACCCTCATCGAGGGTGACACGCTTCGCATGTCGCTGGGGTACCTTGCCCGCCGGTCTCCGTGGACCATGCTCCTGGCGCCGTTCGTGCTGCTGCGGGGGCGTCCCGCCTTCAAGGCGTGGGTCGCGCGGCGCTACGTCCCCGACCCCGCCCGTCTCGCCTGGCGAAATGAGGTCATCGAGTTCCTTCGTGAGGAGCGTGGACGGGGCCGTCAGATAATCCTCGCCACCGCCGCGCACCGTCTCGTCGCTGAGAGGGTCGTCGCCCACCTTGGCCTTTTCGACGGGGTGGTTGCCACCGATGCCGGGACGAATATCAAGGGCAAGCACAAGACGGCGCACATCCGCAAATCTTTGGGCTGCAACGACTTCGACTATATCGGCGACAGTTCGGCCGACCTTCCCATCTTCCAGGCGGCCCGAGTCTGCTACCTCGTGGCCCCGAGCCGGTCCCTGAGTGACGCCGCCGGTGGAGTTGGCAGGGTAGCGCGGATATTTCACGGTACCGATTGGCGAAAGAAACCCCCACGGCAGTCGGGGTAGGTCAGTCGGTGGCGGCCGGGCCGCTGTAGTTTTTCGGGTTCCGGCGGGCTGCCCTGCCCCGCTCCCTCCACTCCTTCAGCTTTCTGCGCATGCTATCCCGTGGCGAGGCGCTCGAGTTGATGCACGAGTACACCGCCAGCGACTCGCTGCGAAAGCA
>DAIUET010000147.1:0-8033 GCA_036845045.1 Gemmatimonadaceae bacterium
GGCCACTGACGCCGGACTGCCTGGTGCGGGGACAGTTCACGGGCTACCGCAACGAAGCAGGCGTCGCACCCGACTCCTCCGTCGAGACCTTCGCGGCGGTGCGGCTCCATATCGACTCGTGGCGCTGGGAAGGCGTACCGTTTCTCATCCGCGCCGGAAAGTCCCTCGCCGTGACCGCCACCGAAGTCGTCGTCACGCTGAAGCGTCCTCCGCTCATGACGCTCGCCCCCGGAGAGACCAACTATGTCCGGTTCCGCCTGGGTCCCGACATGACGATTGCCGTCGGCGCGAGAGTCAAGCGACCCGGCGAGGAGTTCGTTTCCGACCCGACCGAGCTTCGCGTCGCGCATCGCCCTTCCGCCGACGAGATGACGCCTTACGAGCGCCTGCTGGGCGATGCCATGGATGGAGATGCGATGCTCTTTGCCCGAGAGGATGGCGTGGAGGCCGCCTGGATGGTCGTCGAGGGCATCCTCGGCAACGTGGAGCCGGCACTGGAATACGAGGCTGGCAGTTGGGGTCCCGGCGAGGCGGAGACACTCGCGTCGGACATTGGCGGCTGGCGCAATCCAGCTGGATGAGCACTCACATCGAGGTGCTGCCTGACCCGCAGCGGCTGGCCGATGCGGTGGCACACCGGTTCGTCTCCGCGGCCAACGCCGCGATCGAGGCACGCGGCAGTTTCATGGTCTCGCTTTCCGGCGGCTCCACACCGCGGAGCGTGTACGAGCGGCTCGCCGCCGTACCCTGCGCCTCGCGAGTGGACTGGTCACGCGTGCACATCCTGTGGGGCGACGAACGGTGCGTGCCGCCGGATCATGAGTCGAGCAACTACCGGATGGCACGCGAGTCGCTCCTCGACCACGTGCCGGTGCCCGTAGCCAATGTGCATCGCATCCGCGGTGAGGACGATCCCGCCGAGGCAGCCCTGGCGTATGAGCGCGTCTTGCGCGAACTGCTCCGGACACCGAGTGGCCTGCCGCGGGCGACTCCCGGCTTCCGCCTCGATCTCGTACTCCTGGGGCTCGGCGAAGACGGGCACACCGCCTCGCTCTTCCCGGGTTCGGCCAGCCTTCAGGTCCATGATCGATGGGTCGTGGCGAACTACGGGCGCGCGGTGTCCATGTGGCGGGTGAGCCTGACGGCGGCCGTCATCAATGCGGCGGCGGAAGTTGCGTTCGTCGTCTCCGGCGACGCAAAGGCGGCCATCGTCCGGCAGGTGCTCGAAGGGCCGACACAACCCGACCAACTACCGGCCCAGCTGATCAGGCCGGCCGGGGGGACCTTGCTCTGGTTCCTCGACGCCGCGGCTGCGGCAGGCCTCGAGAGCCTGTCTCGTTAGGCGCTCCCGCCCCGATCGGATGCACGCGGTCCCGGTGTCGTTCGGTCAGGTCAGGTCGATAGTACGGGCGTCGTGTATGATGGTACGACCGCTTCATTGAACACCACGGCCGACCGGGGCACGTTGCGTGCATGATACCTCGCGCGGCGCCAGGAGCGCGACAGGCCCGCGACTCCACTCCCTGCGTGACGCAGGCCGATCGTGGGCTGCATGAAGTTCACGCATTTTCGCCGAGGCGACGCCGCATGCTCATCAAGGTCGGTAGTGTCAGCGACATCGCCGTGGGACAGATGCGGGCGTTCGATGTCGGGGGAACCATGGTGAACGTTGTAAACGCGGACGGACACCTCCATGCGCTGGATGACGCCTGCACCCACAGCCGGTGCTCCCTCGCGAAGGGCACGCTGGCCGGGACCACTGTCACGTGCGCCTGCCACGGCAGCCAGTTCGACGTGACGTCGGGCGCCGTCCTGCGCGGACCCGCGCAACGGCCGGAGCGATCACGTCAGGTACAGGTCGAGGGCGAGACCCTGCTCGTGGAGGTGTGACCATGAAATTATTCCTGGATACCGCCGAACTCGATGAAATCGAAGTCGCTGCCCGCTGGGGTGTGCTGGATGGCGTCACTACCAATCCCAGCCTCTTTGCCAGGGTCGGAGGGAACTACGATGATGTTCTCAGGGAGATCTGCCGGATCACGTCCGGTCCCGTAAGCGCCGAAGTCGTGGCCGAAAGTGTCGACGACATGCTGGCGGAGGGGCGTCATTTCGCCGGGCTCGCCCCGAACATCGTGGTCAAGGTTGCGATGAGTGAGGAAGGACTGGAGGTCATCGCGCGCCTGAAAGCCGAGGGTATCAAAACCAACTGCACGCTGATCTTCAGCGCCAATCAGGGACTGCTCGCCGCGAAGGCGGGCGCCTCGCTCCTGTCGCCGTTCGTTGGTCGCCTGGACGATGTCAACGCCGGTGGGATGAACGTCGTGCGTGAGCTGGTCAGGGTTGTCAGGATCCATGACCTGGAGAGCGAGGTGCTGGTGGCGTCGATCCGGCACCCGCGACACGTGACGGAAGCGGCACTTGCCGGCGCCAATGTCGCTACCGTGCCGCTCAAGGTGCTGCGGCAGATGGTCCACCACCCGCTCACGGACAGCGGCATCGTCCAGTTCCGCAGCGACTGGGATGCGGTTCAGGCACAGGATCGCAACCCTGTTTCCGCTGGCGTCGTCCGGCGACCGGGACGGTTGCCGCACCGCCCTGCCTCGAATGGCGCGCCGAAGCGGACACCTCGCCGAAGGTCCACGCACGCCTCAACCTGACGTGTGGGCGACGCGGGAAATGAACCCGTAACAGCCGAAACCCGGTTATTGTCAGGCATCGAAGCATGTGCCGGAATAACGGGGAGATTCACAATGCTCGAAACGGAGCTGTTCGCTTTTCTCGAACAGACCGCGGACGCCGCATACACGGTGACCGAGCAGGGCGAGATCTGCTCCTGGAACCGGGCGGCGGAAGGACTCTTCGGGTATCCGGCGAGTGAGGTACTCGGTCGTCACATCGAGGAAGTCCTGGATGCGTTCGACTCGCTAGGCACCGAACCGCTCGCCGGAGGGGCTGACACTGCTGTCCGCGACCCGGAGTCGAACGGACCGTGGATTCCACCCTTCGATCTGGACGTTCGCACGCGATCGGGTGCGCGACTCTGGGTAAACGTGTCCACCATCGTGTTCGACAACCGTCGGACGGGACGCCGGCTGCTGGTGAGGCTGGCCCGCGACATCACGCAGAGCCGCCTCAACGTGACGCTACTCACTCGTATGCTGGAGGCCGCGCGACAGGTCGTGGCGCTTGCCGATGACGCGTCCCAGCAGGCGCCTGTTGAGACACTGACCGGTCACGAACGCCGGATCCTCGAGCTCTTCGCCGCGGGCAACAACTCGGCGTCCATCGCCCGCAAGCTGCGTATTTCACCCCAAACGCTGCGGAACCACCTGCACCACATCAACCGCAAGCTCCGCACGCACAGCCGGCTGGAGGCGGTGACTCACGCGCAGCGGCGCGGACTCATCAAGTGACGATCAGCGTGCGGCGATGAGGCCGCCGGATGCTGAGATAGTCGTACTGACGGTCGGCCATTCCACGCGGCCGCTCACCGAGTTCGTCGACTTGCTCGAGATTCATCGGGTCGTCCGCCTAACGGACGTGCGTACCGTACCGCGATCCCGGCACAACCCCCAGTTCAATGTCGATACCTTGCCGGCCGCACTCGCTGACGCAGACATCGCCTATGAGCATGTTGCCGGTTTGGGTGGTTTTCGAAAGACGCATGCGGAATCTCCGAATACGGGATGGCGGAATGCTTCCTTTCGCGGCTACGCGGACTACATGCAAACGCCCGAATTCGCGGAGCATGTAGGCGCTCTCATCGTGGCCGCCAGACGTGAACGCATAGCGCTGATGTGTGCGGAAGCTGTGCCGTGGCGCTGTCACCGCTCACTGATCGCAGATGCGCTGATTGTACGGGGCGTGCGCGTTGAGGAGATCGTCAGCCAGAGCCGTCGCGAACCACACAAGCTCACACCATTTGCGCGGGTGAATGGCGTGGTCATCACGTACCCCCCCGATATCGCATCACCGCCCTGAACCAGCGCCGCCGTGAGCCGTGCCTGCGGGTACGAACGTCGTGGGTTCCGGTACAGGCGCTTCATTGTACGCCGCGATCGAATTGGCCAGGTTGCCGCAGGTACTTCGCAACAGGAGGTCGCGTCAGGTTCGACCATCCTCACCCGGCTAACGCAGGAGAACCCCGTGCCTGTAACGGAATCATTCACGCCATCGCAGCTTCGTGCACTGAGGGCGGAAATGGAGGATGACTTCGCGTGGATGTTGCGTTCCATGACCAACGGGCAGGCGTATGGTCCCTCGTCTGCCCCCGATGCATGGCGCCCGGAACCGCAATCCGGGACCGATGACCTGGGCGCGGTGCTGCACGAGCGTGCGCAGGCTCACCTCGCCGCAATCACAGCCGCGCTCCGCCGCCTCGAGACCGGCGACTACGGCAAGTGCGCCCGGTGTGGAAACCGCATTTCCTTCGGCCGCCTGTCGGTGATGCCCGAGGCAACGCTCTGCAGCGCATGTGATGAGACCTGACAGGCGAGGAGGCTCGCGCCGCACGTGGAGTCACGCCGAGGCGGTCTGGCTGTCCCGGACGGCATGTTCCCGCCCGTATCGTGATGTCCGCTGCGTGTCGGCGATCCTGTTCGTCCCATGGTCAATCGGTGCAGCATCAGGCCCGTGATGCCGGCGAGGACAATGATCACCGCCACTACACGTGGCACGACCGCCGCAACCGCCATGAGCAGCAGGACAACGCTGATCGGCAGGTCTCGGCGCAAGTTGGGAATCCAGTGCGCGCTCATGATGCCTCCTGGCTGGCTGAGTTACGTGATCAGCTGTGGTCTCTGCGGCAGCTGACGCAGTACACGGTTTCGGGCATGACGGCGAGCCGCTCGTGCGGGATCCTGTTGCCGCAGGTGGCGCAGGTTCCGTACGTCCCGCGCTCCAGCCGATCCAGAGCGGTCGCGTAGGCGTGTGCTCGCGGATCGTCGGGCGCGAACCGCCGGCTCTGCCGCGTCAGTTCCGCCCTGATTTCCCTGACCTGTGTTCTGGTGAGCGATTTGGGCTGATGGATAATCGTGTCGCTCATGACGCGTTCCTCGTGGATAAAGGGGGACAAAGCAATCGCCCCACCTGGCCATTGAGCGCAGGTGGGGCGATTCAGCGTGCGGAGTCGGTGCGACTATCCGCCGGCTGAGTGGCCGTGAGGCGTGACGGATTCCGCTACGCCGCTTCTGCGCTCGCTCGTGCGCGCCCACATTCGGGGCGCGGCACCGCGCATTTCGGACACCCGCGTCCGGAAGGTTCCGGAGCTCACGAGATGTGTGACTCCGCTGTCCGTCGCGAACGACGTGACCGACCGCCCGGTCCACGACCGTGCGGTTGCCGTCAACTGTGCGCGCGAAGCGGTTGCTCGAATCATCTGGGCAGGTTCCGGTGAACGACCGTTGCACTCTCGATGCGCTTCGGGAGTCCGCAACGTCTGCATGAAAGCTAACACCACGCCGCTTTTATACAAGCGCACGTCATGGCAGTGCTCAGTGGAACTGTTCGCGCCGCGCGTCGTGACGCGGGAATGTCATGGTCGGGATGAATGGATCGTTAGGTGGCATTGCATTCGGCGGCAGCGCCCGTCAGGCGGGATAACCCGGTGGCAAGTGAGCCACCGGCGGCTGGCGTTCAACCGAGTGCTTCATCGGGATCGTCACCGTCGGCGCTCGGCGCCGCCGACTCGGGTCCGCCCGTCGGACCTTCAAGCGACTCTCGCGGCGGCTCGGTCCATCCGACCTTGCGGCACGAGTTGTCGCAGAAGGGAAACCTCCCGGAAAGGTCGCAGCGGCACAGCGACATACGATGATCACGACGGAGCTCGGTACCATCCAGCGCCCGCGCCACGACGTCGCCGCGCACGTATAGCGGTCCGTTCCGGATCGGCGTCAGTGTGGTCGGCACGTCCGGCTTTTCGGCGGGCCCATTGTCTGTCCTTCGGTAACGCAGTGCACCGGACGGACAACGCTCGATGACCGCCGCAATGCGATCGGCACTGTCGGCTGTCGCGTCCACCCACGGTCGTACGCGTGGATCGAAAACCTCCGGTAAGCCGCGAACACAGTTGGCGCTATGAATGCAGCGCGACGCGTGCCACTCCACAATGATGCCGGTGCCGGCGTAGAGTTTGGTCAGGTCAGGCGCGCGATTCGGCGCGTCGGAGTTCGGCGGCGCCCCTGCGCCTCCGCCGCCCGCGTTCGGTTCCTTCATGTCAGTTGTCCGCTGTTCGGGATTCGACATATCTGCTGTCAGTCGATCGGTTTCAGGTTCGCGAGAATCTGCTCGCGATGCGGCTCGAGGAACGGCGGGAGCACGACTTTCTCGCCCAGCGTGGCGGGATCCTCGTCCACCGCAAAGCCCGGACCGTCGGTGGCAATCTCGAACAGGACGCCGTTAGGCTCGCGCACGTACAGGCTGCGGAACCAGTAGCGGTCCACCTTGCCGCTGTTCGGAACATTGAACTCGTTGAGCCGCTCGGCCGAGGCGTCGTAGTGCTCGTCGGGCGTGCGGAAGGCGACGTGATGGACGCCTCCGGCGCCCTGCCGTGCAACCGGCAGGTCCGGCTGCACCGCGACGTGCAGCTCCGTGTGTGGCCCTCCGCTTCCCATTTCGAACACGTGTACGCGGGTGCCGGGGTTGTCGGGATGCGGGTAGTCGCGCACCTCGCGCATGTCGAAGACCCGCGTCAGCAGCGTAGCAGTGGGGTTCAACGTCGGGATGCTGATGACGATCGGACCGAGACCGCGAACCTGGTGCTCCTTCGGCACCGGGCTCCCGTCCCACGGCGTCGGCGGATCGCCGGCTCCACCGTCGTCCACCAACGCGAGCCGCTGGCCCTCGGGGTCCTCGAACTCGAGCATCAGGCGACCGTCTCGCTCGCCGATGTCGCCGTGAGAAACCCTGGAGGCATCGAAGCGCTCGACCCACCATGTCAGCGCGGCTTCACCGTTCACGCGCAGACACGTCCGGACAATGCTGCGCGTGCCCCGACGCTCGCGTGGCACCGGCCAGTCGAAGAACGTCAGGTCGGTTCCTGGACTACCCTTGGCATCGGCGTAGAACAGGTGGTACGCACTCACGTCGTCCTGGTTGACGCTCCGTTTGACGAGACGCATGCCGAGCGTCCGGGTGTAGAAGCGGTGATTCTCCCTGATGGCGGCTGATATCGCGGTCAGGTGATGAATGCCGGTGAGTTGCATGTCGTGCTCCTGCTTCCCTCAAGGTGTGTCTCCACAATTTTCGACGGACGGGCTGCCTCCGCAGCGCGGATTACTCGCGCGACACTGAAGGCGCTGGAGGCCAACGGCTGCCTCTGCTGGGAGAGGCATCCCGCCGGATCACGCGCCGCGGGATGCTCCGTTCGATGCAGCATCCGCGGATACCAGCACACGATCGAGAGCGATCACGCGAGACGAGTCGCCTGCAGCGTCGGCCGCCGCACCCGCGACCTGGGGCGAGCGCTCCATGGCCGCGCGAATGAGCGGAACGGCAGATGGCACAAGATCGCCGAGGGCGCGGAACGACATGGCCATGCAGTAATCGCTCACGACGCCGAGGTCGAGGTCCCGCGCGTCCTCGAGAGTATAGCGACCGCACATGAAGGCGTGCTTCGAGAACCTGTCATCCGTATGCCAGCAGTGGATGTGGGCGGAGCGCGAGACCGGTTCCCGCGATGTACTCCCGGCGTCGAGCAGCGCGGAAATTTTCGCGTCCGGCGCGCAGTGGTTCACGGCGATCTCGCCAGCGTACAACAGGGTGACGCCTCGGTACCAGCCTGGCCACTCGCCCTCACCGGTGGCGAAGTAATGCGTGAGGATATGCTTCGTCAGCATCTCGGCGAAGGCACTCGCACGTCGCACGACTTCGGTCGGCCCGTACCAGGTGGAGCCGACGTTCGAGAGCCCATGGTGCACGAGCCCGTAGCGTGCGGCGATTTCCCGTAGGTGCTGTCGGACGTTGTCGTCGTTCGAATAGCCGCCCATCCCGCACGTGAAGCCGGCGGGGTGGAATTCGTTCCAGGCGGGGGTGAT
>DAIUET010000148.1:0-8000 GCA_036845045.1 Gemmatimonadaceae bacterium
CGCACGCAGGCGTACAGGTCGAGCTGCTGGCGCAGCGCCACGTTGAGGGAGCGGAAGCCGCCCCCGACCGGCGTGGTGAGCGGGCCCTTGATCGCCACCAGGTGCGTGTGGATCGACTCCAGCGTCTCGTCAGGCAGCCAGTTGTCGAGCTGCTCCTTCGATTTCTCGCCCGCCAGCACCTCGTGCCAGTGGATGCTCTTCCGGCCGGCATAGGCCTTCTGCACGGCGGCATCGAAGACGAGTTGCGAGGCGCGCCAGATATCGGGTCCGGTGCCGTCGCCCTCGATGAACGGGATCGTCGGATGGTCGGGCACCTCGAGCGTGCCGGCCTTCATCGTTATGCGGTCGCCTGCGACTGTGGTCATTGATGTGTGACTGGTGACTGGTGACTGGTGACTGGCCTGCGGCCTCTGGCCTCTGGCCTCTGGCCTATCCTCATCCTCTCACTTCAAACACCCCCGCCGCTCCCATCCCACCGCCGATGCACATGGTGACGAGGCCGTGTCCACCGCCGCGGCGTCCCAGCTCGTACACGAGTTGCGTGACCAGCTTCGCCCCTGTGGCGCCGAGCGGATGGCCTAACGCGATCGCGCCGCCGTTCACGTTCAGCCGGTCATCGGGGAAGCCGAGCTCGCGCTTCACGGCCAGCGCCTGGGACGCGAACGCTTCGTTGAACTCGATGAGCGCGATGTCCGACAGCGCCAGCCCGGCGCGCTTCAGCGCCTTGGGCACCGCCTGCACCGGACCTACGCCCATGATATCCGGTTCGACACCGGCGGCCGCGAACGTGAGGAAACGGGCCAGCACCGGCAGTCCGTGCGCCCGCGCGTAGTCGCTGCTCACGACGACCACCGCAGCGGCGCCGTCGGAATAGGGGCTCGCGTTTCCGGCCGTCACGCTGCCGCCCTGCTTGAACGCGGGCTTGAGCTTTGCCAGCCGCTCGAGGGTGGTGTCGGTGCGCACCAGTTCATCGACAGCGAAGTGCCCTTCCTCCACCTGTTTCGAGCTGCCCGTCCAGCGGACGCGCTGCACCGGTACGGGAACGATCTGGTCGTCGAATCGTCCCGCGGCTATCGCGGCCGCCGCCTTGCGATGGCTGTCCAGCGCATAGGCATCCTGGTTTTCTCTCGAGACTTTCCACCGATCGGCCACCCGTTCGGCAGTGTGCCCCATCGAGATCATGCTTTCCGTCATCGCGGGGTGCAGGCGCGTGTGCCAGCCGGACATGGGCACCTGGCTCATCATCTCCACGCCGCCGGCGATGACGACGTCCGCCATGCCCGACATGATGGACTGCGCCGCGCCCGCCACGGTCTGGAGCCCCGACGAGCAGAACCGGTTCACGGTCGCCGCCGGAACCTGAACGGGAAGTCGCGCGCGCAGGACCGCGAGCCGGGCGACGTTCAGCCCCTGCGATCCCTCGGGCATCGCGCACCCCCAGAGCACGTCATCGATATCGCGCGCATCCACGTTCGCGCGCTTCACCGCTTCCTGGATCACGAGCGCGGACAGGTCGATGGGGTGTACAGCCGCCAGCGAGCCATCGGCCTTTCCTCGTCCCACCGCGGTGCGCACCGCGCTGACAATCACGGCATCAGGCATGGTCAGTTCCGCAGAGGTTTCCCGTTCTCCAGCATGTAGGCTATACGAGCCCGCGTCTCCGGCGTTCCCAGCAGCGACAAGAAGGCTTCCCGCTCGAGGTCGAGGATATCCTGTTCGGTCACTGTGCGCGGTGGCCCGTCTCCACCGCACAGTACGTGCGCGATCTTCCGGCCGATCGTGACTTCATGATCGGTGATGAACCCGCCCTCACGCATGGACCAGATGCCGTACAACAGGTTCCCCAATCCCTCACTGCCAAGGGCGCGGACCGTGCGCGGCACCGGAGGCGTGTAGTCGGGCGCCAGCTCGAGGACGCGCGACTTCGCTTCGCTCAGGACGCGGTCGCGGTTCATCGTTATGCGGTCGCCGGCCCGCAGGAACCCCAGCCGGCGCGCATCGAGCGCGCTGGCGCTCATCGCGCCCATGCTGATCAGCTTGAAGGCGCGCTTCACGGCCTCGAAGGGGTCCGCTTCCTCGTACGGCTCCAGATCGCCCGTGAACCGGAACAGCAGCTGCTTCGTTCCTCCTCCCGCCGGAAGCAGCCCGACCCCGACCTCGACAAGCCCGATGTACAGCTCGGAACCGGCCTGGATGCGCGCCGCGTGAAGCGCAAACTCGGCGCCACCACCCAAGGTGAGCCCGTTGGCTGCGACGACGACGGGGAAGGGGACGGTGCGCAGCTGGGCCACCGAGTGCTGGAAGCGTCGCACGACGGCGTCGATGGCGTCCCAGTGACCGGCGTCGACCTCGGCCAGCAACTCGACCAGGTTTGCTCCGGCCGAAAACGTCGCGGCGCTGGCGCTGCCGATGACGAGCCCATGAAACCCGCTCTTGTCCACGATGCGGAGCGATTCGTCAATGAGGTCCAGCGCACCCGTGCCGAGCGTGTTCATCTTTCCATGGAGCTTGAGGAGCGCCACGCCGTCGCCGATGTCCAGGAGCGTCGCCTCGCGGTTCGATGTCAGCGATCCCAGCCGCAGCTCCACCAGGTCGAGATCGATCGAATTCGGGATGGGCTCGATCGGCGCGTATTCGCCGACGAATGAGAGCTGTCGCGGCCCGCTGCCGAGCTGCCGGTAGAAGCTCTCCCGCACCGTCGCCAGCAACCCCGGCTCGCCCACGTTCCGTTCCGCAAAGGCAGCCCGCAGCCAATCGACTCCCAGTGCGTCAAAGATGGCGAATGGGCCCATTTCCCACGCAAACCCCCACTCCATCGCCCGGTCGACCGATGCGATGTCGTACGCGATCTCGGGCGTCTTCGTCAGGGTGTACGCCGCCATGTCGAGCAGCAGTGCACGCAGAAACTCGGCGTGCGTGCCACCGGCTCTCGTTATGCCGCGCAGGCGGCGGTCGAGCGGCTCACGCTGCAGGAACTTCAGCTCCGCCAGTTCGGGGACCACCTGTGGGCGGTATTCTCCCGTGCGCCAGTCGAGGGTGAGGATCTGTGAACCTTCCTTGCGATAGAAGCCCACGCCCGTCTTGACACCGAGCTTTCCCTGCCTGACGAGTTCGTGGATCCACTCCGGGAGGGAGAAGTCCTCACCCGTGGTCGCGGACAGCCCCGCGGAGACGTCGAGCAGCACGTCGAGTCCGGAGATGTCGGCCGTGCGGAACGTGGCGGATCTGGGGCGGCCCAGGAACGGACCGGTGAGCGCATCCACCTCGTCGATCGTCAGGCCGAACTGCTCCATGAGCCGGATGGTCCCGAACATTCCGTGCAACCCGAGGCGGTTGGCCACGAATCCCGGGACGTCCCGGGCGAGGATCACTCCCTTGCCGAGCATCCGCTCGGCGACGTCCCGGATGCGCGCGACCGCATCGGGCAGCGTGTCGGCCGTCGGGATGAGCTCGAGCAGGTGGAGATGGCGAACGGGATTGAAGAAGTGGGTGCCAAGGAAGTGCTGGCGGAATCGTTCGCTCCGTCCGGCGCTCAGCGTGTGAATCGGGATGCCCGACGTGTTCGACGTCACGATCCCGTTGGGCCGGACGAGCGGTTCGATTCGCGCGAACAGCTCACGCTTCGGTTCCGGTCGCTCGATGATCGCCTCCACGATCCAGTTACAGTCGCGCAGCAGCTCGAGGTCGTCCTCGGTGTTGCCGATCGTGATCCGGGCGGCGCATGACGGGTCGGTGAAGGCGGGCGGTCGCGCCTTGAGCGCCTTGTCGATGGCGGACCGGGCGCGGGCGTCCCGGTCGGGCGCATCGGGGACATCGAGGAGCACCACGGGGAACCCGGCCGATGCGGCCAGTGCTGCGATTCCGGTGCCCATCGCTCCAGCACCGACCACGCCCACCCTCGCGATTCGCATCCACGCCTCGTCAGATGTGCCGCGAGGAAGATCGAAGAGCGTCACCACCACGACAAGGGACTCGCGTCACGGCGACCTCTCTACCGCCACGCCCGGCGCCTCACTAGGCTCCGGCCATGGTGTCGATGACCCACGCGGACCGTCCTCTGGCGCATGACTGATCCCCGGGTCCTGCGCATCGAGCTGCCGCCCTGGGCCGCCGCGCGAGAGGAAGACAGTCGTCGTTATGCGACCGATGAGGATCGCATGCGCCTGGCCATCGAGCTGGCCGGCGCCAACGTGTCGAACGGTACGGGTGGTCCATTCGGCGCCGCCATCTTCGAGTCCGAGAGTGGCCGTCTGGTTGCGCTCGGCGTCAACAGCGTGGTCAGGATGAGGAATTCGGTTCTGCACGCCGAAATGGTCGCGTTCATGCGAGCACAGGCGGCGGTGGGCGCGTACTCGCTGGCGGCGCCGGGACTGCCGGAGCACACGCTGTATTCCTCCTGCGATCCCTGCGCGATGTGCCTCGGCGCGGCACTGTGGGCCGGGGTGAAGCGCATCGTGTGTGGCGCCACCAGGCAGGACGCGGTGGCCCTCCGTTTCGACGAGGGTCCGGTCTTTCCGGAATCGTACCAGTACCTGAGGGGCCGGGGCGTCGTCGTGGTGCACGGCGTGCTGCGCGACGAGGCGCGCACGACGCTCGAGCAGTATCGCGCACGCGGCGGGGTGATCTACAACGCATGAAGGCGCCGTTCGCCGGGACCTGGCGTGCGGCCGCGGGCCGCCTGGCGACGATCGCGACGATCATGTCGGCCTGCGACGTCTCCGTGTCGCAGGAGGACGAACTGGGCGACCAGTACGCGGCGTCGATCGCCTCCCAGCTCACACTCCTCGAGGATCCGGGTGCGACGGCCTGGCTCGAGCGACTGGGGGCGCGCCTGACGAGTGTCGCCGATACGGAGAACCGGGACTGGCACTTCTACCTCGTGGACGACAGCACGGTCAACGCCTTCGCCGTTCCCGGCGGTCACATCTTCGTCCACCGGGGCCTGATCGAGCGTGCCGGGAGTTATGCGGAGCTCGCGGGCGTGATGGGTCACGAGGTGGCCCACGTGACGTTGCGGCACAGTGTGGACCAGATGCGCTCACGGACGCGCACCGGCATCCTGGTCACGGTGTTCTGCGCGGTCGTCAACATCTGCGGTTCCACCGCCGCGCAGGTGGCGATCGACGTCGGGGGCCAGGCCCTGTTCGCCAAGTACAGCCGCGACGATGAAGCACAGGCGGATTCAGCCGCCGTCGGATACCTGATTGCCGCGCGCATCGATCCGCGTGGCATTCCCGCCATGTTCGAGCGATTGGCGGCCGAGCGTCGCACGGATCCCTCCGCCCTCGACGCGTGGTTTGGAAGTCATCCTTTGGAGGACAGGCGCATCGCCCGCACCAATGCGCTGATTGCCACATTTGGTACGCCCCGCCTGGATTCACTCGTGTCGGATGAGCCGTCCTTCGCGTCGTTCAAGGGCACCGTGGAGGCGCTGGGGCGACGGCATTAGCGGATTGCGGCGTCGTAATTCTGCTTACCAGTAATGGCCCTTGCGTTGCCCGGCCTGAGCCCTACTGTCAGGCAGTCGGCTTCATCACAGCGCGTCCGGCCAGTGGCATGTGATGTGCGCACTGGATCGATCGTCGACGTCGCAACCGGTCCAACCATTCATCTCGACGAAGCGCCCAATGTTAGTTCCCGAAGCACCGCTTGATGCCTACCGTTCCGACCTGGCCCGCGACAAGACGCGCGAGGACTTTGGTGGCGCCGACACGGTGTGGCTCCTGACCGCGCATTGCCTGTCGCGCATCGCGAGAGCGGGCGTCCTGGATCTTCCTGCGCTTGGCAATCAATGCGCGCTGGCCCTGCGCGACTTCACGGAGCCGTCCACCGAAGGTACGCCGACGCCAGCGGCGGAAATTGCGGACCTTCACCTCGTCGTGAGCGGCTTCGCGAACCTGCTGACCCGGGCTGGTGCGGATGCGCTGACGGAAGGTGTCCGCGGCATGGCCACGCGCATGGCGGACGCCGGGGCGTTGTCGATGGCGTATTCCACCGTGAGCCTCACGAGACGCATCGCACAGGATGCCGGCGCTCGTGAGCGTGGATTGCTGGCCGCGGACCAGGCCATGGTCGCCCGCCTGCTCGGAGACCTCGATGCGGCCGAGGAGCTGTACCGTGATGCGGAAAAGATCGGGGAACAGGCGGGCGACCTCACGGTGCGTGCCCGCTGTTACGTGGGGCGCGGCGTGATCGATCGCGTGCGGGGGAATTATCCGCGGTCGCGAGTGTTCTTCGAGCGCGCCCTTGAACTCGCCGAGACGGTGCAGGCGCGCGACCTGATGCGGCTGTCGCATCAGGGACTCACGATCTGCCACACGATCGCGGAGAACTACGATCGCGGGTTACAGCACGGCTGGGCCACGCTCCAGTTGGCGGATGGCAATCCGGCCCGCGAAGTCGAGGCGCTCGCCAATCTCGCGCACATCTGCCTGGTGGCCGGATTCCCCGCGGCGGCGCTTCGTGGATACGCGGCGATCCTCGGGAAGATGGCGTCGCCCCGCGTGATCCTGGGCGCGCTGGGTGGCGCGGCCATCGCGGCGGCGCAGGCCGGTGAGCCAGCGGTCCTCGCGCGCGCGGCCGCCGAGATCACCGGCCGGGTCGGCACGTCCGGCCTGCCGTACGAAAGCGCCCAGTCGCTGTACAGCCTCGCCACCGCCTATGCCATCGTTGGCGACGACACGCGTCGCGACGAACTCCTGGCGCGCACCAGGAAGCTCGCCAAGGCCCGAGGGTACTTCGAGCTGTTGCACAAGACCGATCCCGCCGAGCTGCAACGGGCGGCGCAGCGGTCGCCCGGTACCACCCGGCTCACCCAACCATCACAGCAGGTCGTGGCTTCCCTCAACGACTTCGATATCGGGGACGCCGGGGCGATCCTGTCGCTTACGCGCCAGGCTTGACGGCGACGCTGCCTAACGGGTTGATGAGGTCACCGAGCGGGTTGATGAGGTCTCCGAGGGGATTGATCAGGTCACGATTCTCGCACGTCGCATAAGGCACCTTCCCGGCCGGGCATGATGTCGAGGCGGACGAAGGCGCGGTCGGCGACACGCAGGCCGCCAATGCGGCAACCGGAACGAAGGTGCTCAGAACGCGAAGGACACGGCGCATGCCCAGCTCCAGCGGTTTAGGGTTGTCAGCAACCTGTGTTGCCGCACGGGCCGCGACCGTCACGCCATGTGAAGTGGTGATACATGGCGTAACCCACCGGTGCAGGCGTCCGTGATCGTCGCGGCGCTGGTACGGGACCCCGTTTCGAGGGCGCGACTGAGCGACGCCCTCCGGACCGAGGCGTCTGTCCGGTACTGCCGGCGCCTGTCCGAGGTCGTTGCCCTGGTGGAGGCCGGACTGGCGACCATTGTGGTAGCCGATCACCGGGATCACGACGGATCGGCCACCCTGCCAACCGTCAGACGATTACGCGACGAGTTTCCGTCCGTACCCATTGTGATGTACCTCCCCATGTCGGCGGTCGTATCCGGCGCGGTGATGGAGTACGCGAGGGCCGGTGTGAGCCAGCTCGTATTTCAGGGGGTCGACGACTTCAAGGCGTCCCTCCGATCCGCGATCGACGCCGCCATGGATCAGGTGTCCGCAGCGGCGCTGGGCGCTGACTTCGAGCCGCTGATTCCGCCCAGCGTCGTGCCGTTTCTCCGTTATTGCCTGGAGCACGCTCGGCGGAACATCACGGTGGAGGAAGTCGCCGCCGCCATGGGGGTGCACCGCAAGACGCTCGTCGACCGCCTCAAGGCCGCCCGGCTCCCGTCGCCCAGGGCAATGATCGGGTGGTGTCGCCTGCTGATGGCCGCGCGCATGCTTGACGACCCCGGACGCACCATCGAGCAGGTGGCGCTCAAGCTGGATTTCCCCTCGGGAGCCGCGCTCCGGAACATGTTCAAGCGCTACACCGGGCTGCGCACCACCGAGGTACGGGAGAACGGCGGCGTGCGGTGCCTCGTACACGCGTTCAAGCGTGAACTCGCCGCCGTCAGCGCGGG
>DAIUET010000149.1:0-7993 GCA_036845045.1 Gemmatimonadaceae bacterium
CGGACTGCTGATTGCGGCGACGATTCCGGCGGGCGTTACCGAGACGATCGAGCAGCTCGCTGACGGCATCGGACAGGCGGCGCGGGACAGCGGCTGCCCGATTGTCGGTGGAGACCTCACCGGTGGCGATCGAATCAGCCTGACGATGACGGTCCTCGGCGCGGCCGACCCGCCTGTCCGCCGCTCCGGCGCCAGTGTTGGTGCCGCCGTCTGGGTAACAGGCCGCCTCGGGGCGCCCGGGGCCGCGGTGCGCGCGATGCTCTCGGGCGAGCTGCCCTCCGCCGAACACTGGCCGCGATTCGCGCACCCGGTGGCGCGCATCCCCGAGGCGCGCTGGCTCGCCGACCATGGCGCGACGTCCATGATAGATATCTCCGACGGGTTGTCGTCCGACGCCCGTCACATCGCCGCCGCCAGTGGCGTGGCGCTCGAGATCGACCTGTCGGCCATCCCGTGTGTCCCCGACGTGACGACGCGCGCCGCCTGTTCCAGCGGTGAGGAGTACGAGCTGCTGCTCACGGCGCCTGACGAGTTGGACGGCGATGAGTTCAGCTCACGCTTCGGGATCCCGCTGACAAGGATCGGCATGGTCGTCGAGGGGACCGAAGCCGACGTGACCTTCATCGAGGACGGAGAGCGCGTTGACCTCGCGGCAGGCTACGATCACTTTTCGGCCTGATGCGAACGCTCCTTGCCCTGGCCACGATGCTCATCGTAACGCCGATCCTTGCCACGATTGTCATCGTAGCGGGGCTGCTGGGCGTCCCCAACCGGCCGGGCGGCCTGTACGATCGCACGCCACGGCTCTGGGCGCGCATCGCCCTGTGGGTGGCCGGCGTCCGACTCGTCCTGCACGGTGAGGAACAGCTCGGGCAGTTCAAGCCGCGTGTGTTCGTGTCGAATCACGTGAGCTGGTACGACATTTTCAGCCTGCTCGCCATCCTGCCGCGTTACCGCTTTGTCGCCAAGGCGGAACTGTTCCGGATTCCACTGTTCGGACCTGCCGCGCGGCGCGCGGGCACGATTCCGATCCAGCGCGAGAATCGCAAGGCGGCCTTTCAATCCTACGAGGAGGCGGCGCGGGAAATACGTGCGGGCGCGTCCGTGGTCGTCTGCCCGGAGGGGACGCGCGGCGACAGTTACGCGCTCCGTCCATTCAAGAAGGGGCCATTTGTTCTGGCCATCGCCGCCGGAGCGCCGGTGGTGCCGCTGGTGATCTACGGGACGCGTGAGGTGCAGCCGAAGGGTTCTTTCGCCATCCGGTCGGGCACGGTCCATGTCCATTTCCTCGGCGAGCTCCAGACGGCTGGCCTGCACTATGAAGATCGCGACCGGCTCGCCGGGGAATGCTGGCGCCGGATGGCCGCGGCCATGGAACGCGAGCATGGCGTCGTGAGCACGGCGACCGCGGAGCGTCGCGAGCGACCGCGACGGACCGACGCACCGACACTGGTCGAGAGTTGAAGGAGCACGGGACGCGGCCGAACGTTCGAGTCCCCAGTCAGACGTCACCAGTTCACCACGCACCAGTCATGTCGACCATTCAGGACATACGGGCACGCGAAATCCTCGATAGCCGCGGAAACCCGACGATCGAGGTGGATGTCCTGCTGGAAAACGGGATTGCCGGTCGCGCCGCGGTCCCCAGTGGCGCGTCGACCGGCGAGCACGAAGCGCTCGAGCTTCGCGACAACGACAAGGGTCGCTACCTGGGGAAGGGTGTGCGCTCAGCCATCCAGAATGTCGTGGAGATGATCGCGCCGGCGCTCCGGGACATGGATCCGGGCGACCAGATGGAGATCGACCAGACCCTGATCGAGCTTGATGGCACGCCTAACAAGGGGAAGCTCGGCGCGAACGCGATCCTTGGTGTGTCGATGGCCACCGCGCGAGCGGCTGCCATGGACCGCGACATGCCGCTGTACCGGTACCTGGGTGGTCCGCTCACCCGCACGCTTCCGGTGCCGCTGATGAACATCCTCAATGGCGGGGCGCACGCGACGAATACCGTGGATTTCCAGGAGTTCATGATCGTCCCCGTGGGCGCCGAGAGTTTTTCCGAGGCCCTGCGCATGGGGGCGGAGGTCTTTCACGCGCTCAAGAAGGTCCTGGTCAAGCGGCGGCTCGCCACCGGCGTGGGTGACGAAGGCGGATTTGCCCCCGACCTCAAGAGCGATGAAGAGGCGTTGCAGATCATCATCGAGGCGATCGAGGCGGCGAACTACCAGCCGGGCCGGCAGGTCGCGCTTGCCCTCGACTGTGCCGCCTCAGAGCTGTTCAAGGACGGGTCCTACACCTTCAAGAAGAGCGGCGCGGGCACTCGCGACGCGAGCGGCATGGTCGACCTGTACGCGGACTGGCTCGAGCGGTATCCCATCGTGAGTATCGAGGATGGGCTGGCGGAGGACGACTGGGACGGCTGGGCCGCGCTGACGACGCGCCTGGGAGATCGCGTTCAGCTCGTTGGCGACGACCTGTTCGTCACCAACACGGAGCGGTTGGCCAGGGGAATCGAGGGCGGTGTCGGAAATGCCATCCTGATCAAGGTGAACCAGATCGGCACGCTCACCGAGACACTCGAGGCGATCGAGCTGGCGCGATCCGCGGGATACCTGTCGGTGATTTCGCATCGCAGTGGGGAGACGGAAGACACGTTCATCGCGGATCTCGCGGTCGGCACCGGCGCCGGGCAGATCAAGACGGGGAGCGCATCTCGCACGGATCGGGTCGCGAAATACAACCAGCTTCTCCGCATCGAAGAGGAACTGGGCGGCGCCGCCGAGTATCCCGGCGGCGCGATCTACGGATTGTAGGAGGGACGTTGAAGGTCTGGCTGCTGCGTTTCGCCATCGTGTTCGCGGTGTACTTCGCGCTCCAGGGCGGGGAATACACCACGTATGACCTGTACCGGCAGCGTCACCGCGAAGCGCTGCTGTCCCGTGCCATCGATTCCCTGGAGCGCGACGTGGATTCGCTCCGGAAGCTCAAGCGGCTGATCGAAACGGACCCCGCCACGCAGGAACGCATCGCGCGTGAGGACTTCGGCATGATTCGCGACAGGGAATTGCTGTTTCGCTTCCTCGATCCCGATTCCGTCAAGCCTCGAAAACCCTGACCCGGCCGCCTTGAACCACGTACGCGTGAGGCCTACATTTCGTCCCACTGACGCGGGGTGGAGCAGCCTGGTAGCTCGTCGGGCTCATAACCCGAAGGTCGCGGGTTCAAATCCCGCCCCCGCTACTTGAAATGAACGAGGCCGGTGCAATCGCACCGGCCTCGTTTGTTATTGCCGCTTCTTCAGCTCGAACTGCTGACGAGGAAGGTGACCTGGGTTGGTGTAACGACCGGGATGTAGCCGGCTCCCGCTCCAATCACGAGGCGCGCGGCGAGCTTGGGGTCCGAGACGAGGACCGTGATCCCCACGAACGTTTCGGAGTTCCCCGATCCGTTGGTCGTGGTCCAGACGTGCCAGTCGTAGTCGAAGTCGGTGTGATCGAACGTGAAGCCAAGCGGCAGGTTGTCAATCAGTTGTGGCGGAAGCTGACCGGCGCCGACATCGGGCGGGAAGGCGCCCTGTTCGGTGAAATGCGTGAAGGCCGCGATACGGATCGCGTGCACGTCACCCATGATCGCGGCCGCCGTCGCCCGCAACTTCAGTTCGTGATAGCGTGGCACGCCGAGCCGCGCGAGCAGGCCGATGATGGCCATCGTCAGCAGCAGCTCGATGAACGAAAAGCCTCTCCTCCGGCGAAGCCTCAACTGATCCCCCGAAGGCGCGCCTTCCCGAGAAATACGGAGTCGGGCATGGTGGACCGGTAGGTGAGCTTCGTTCCCTGGACTCGCGTCGACAACTCGAACACGTTGTCAGCCCTGCGCACGTAGGCCAGTCCCGTCGTATCGACTCCAACCTGCGTCAGGCTCACGGGAAGCCGCCGGTTGGCCTCGAGGTACTCGCGCACGCGGAGGGAAGCGAGGTACATGGTGATCCGCGCGCCCTGCTCCACGGTTTCCGGAGTCAGCTCCGGTTCCTGCCGCGGCACGAGTGAAGGACCGATCCAGATGGCGAGAACGGTGGCGATCAGCAGGGGGATGACAAGCGGGTTGCGCTTGCGAGGCGCGTTGCGCGCCCTTTCCTCCTGCCGCTCTTTCTTCTTTTCCTCCAGAAACTCACCGACGAGCGAACCGACGGGGTCTGTGGCGATCGGGGTCTGCTTCAAGAACGATTCAGGCATTCCAGAGAGGGCCGAATTGCCGCACCGCCGTGAAGGTTCCTGAGGGCAAGGGGTGCTCCCAAAAGGACTTCTGCCCCTTCCGGGAGGTCACGGCGGGGCTATGAGGGGGGCAGGGCGCGGGGTAGAATTCAGGCCGATTCTTCATCGGCAGGGTAGCTCAGGTGGTTAGAGCACGGCACTCATAATGCCGGGGTCGCGGGTTCGAGTCCCGCCCCTGCTATTTCGAGGAGCCGCCGGCCAAACCGGCGGCTTCAGCTTACGTGGAACCCGGGAAACCGATGCAGACTCGCGGCAAGCGCCTGGTGTGGATCCTGATGCCTGTCACGGCGGCATGCCTCGTGGCCCAAGGCCGTATTCCCGGACAGGAGCCGGTGCCGCAAGGGGTCGCAGACAGCGTTCTCATTGCGGCGGCCGGTGACCTGGTCTGCGGAACCGAGACGCCACCGGAGATTCCCTGCTGGCATGCCCGGACTGCGGCGCTCGTACGGCAGTTGAAGCCGGACGCCTTGCTGCTGCTCGGCGACCTGCAGTACGAACGCGGGTCGAAGGAGGATTTCGAGGCGTATTACGACCCCGCCTTCGGGGAGTTCAAGTCGATCACGTACCCGGTGCCGGGGAACCACGAGTACTTCACGCCGCGCGCCACGCCGTACTTCGACTACTTCAACGGGGCGGGAGCGGACAGCGGAAGGGCCGGGGCGCGGTCGCGCGGTTACTACAGCTTCAACCTCGGGGCGTGGCATATCGTCGCCATCAACAGCAATTGCCGCGAGATCGGCGGCTGTGGCGCGCGTTCTCCACAGGCAACCTGGTTGCGGTCCGATCTTGCCGCGAACCCCGCCCGGTGCACACTGGCCTTCATGCACTCCGCGCGCTTCAGCTCCGGCGGGCATGGGAACGATGAGTTCCTGAAGGATCTCTGGCAGATCCTCTACGACGCCGGGGTTGACGTCGTGCTGTCGGGCCACGACCACGACTACGAACGATTCGCGCCGCAGAATGCGGCTGGACGTGCTGACGCCAAGCGGGGCATCCGCGCATTCGTGGTGGGCACAGGAGGCAAGGGCCTGGCGTACACCTCACGCGAAAAGCCCAATAGCGAGATCCTCGACAATTCCTCGATAGGGGTGCTGACGATGACGCTGCGGCCGGAGACGTACTCATGGCGATTCGTGGCGGTGGCCGGTCTGCCACTGGATGACTCGGGCGATGGGGAGTGTCACGAGTAGCGCCCGCTCCGCATAAAAGACGAAGGGCCGCCCGGATCGGGCGGCCCTTCGTCCATTCGGCGTCGATCAGTAGTTGGTGAAGAGCAGCCGGTTCGCGCTGCCGCTTCCGGCGTTGCTCACCTTACCTGTACTGGCATTGCCCAACAACGTGGACGTCACCTGGGCCGGTGTGGCGCTACTGCCCTGGAGGATCAGGGCGACCACGCCGGCGACGTGCGGTGAGGCCATCGACGTTCCGCTGATCGTCTTCGTCGCCGTATTGCTCGACTTCCACGCCGATGTGATGCTCGAACCCGGGGCGAAGAGGTCGAGGCAGGACCCGAAGTTCGAGTAGGACGCCCGGGCATCGGTGCTCGTGGTGGCGCCGACGGTAATCGCGTTCGTAGCGCGCGCCGGCGAGTAGTTGCAGGCATTGGCACTGCTGTTGCCCGCGGCAACCACGAAGGTGACGCCCGCGGCTACCGCATCGTTGACCGCCTTATCGAGGGCGCTCGATACTCCGCCGCCCAGGCTCATATTGGCGACGGACCGCGTGGCCCTGTTCGCCACCACCCAGTTGATGCCGTTGATCACGCCAGTGGTGCTTCCCGACCCCGAGCAGGACAGCACCTTGACGGCCACCAGGCGGACGGCTTTCGCGACGCCGTACCTGGATCCACCGACGGTCCCGGCGACGTGCGTGCCGTGTCCATTGCAATCATCGCTCGGGCCACCGGCGAAATTCGCGCCCCACGAGGCGCGGCCGCCGAACTCGTTATGCGAGAGCCGGATTCCCGTGTCGATGATGTACGCGGTGACGCCGGAGCCCGTGTTGTTGTAGATGTACGTTCCGTTGAGAGGCCGATCGCGCTGGTCGATACGATCCAGTCCCCAGGTGGCATTGGCCTGCGTGGTCTGCGTCGTGTACTGCTGCACCTGCTCGACATACTGCACGCTGGGGTCCGAGCGGAGATCCAGAACCAACGACGGTCCACCCCGGACGGCATACCCGCGCAGCACTGTTGCCCATTCGGCGACGACCTCACCACCCCTCGCCTGCGCACGGCTCACGCCCGCGCGAACGTCAGCGCCGTCGCGGAGGACGACGATGTACTCGCCCGGCACGAGCTGCGTGCCAAGGTTCATGCTGGGTTCTACGAGCGGCGCCAGTTTCGACGATGTAGGTGCGGTGGCATCGGCACAGGCGGCCGCGGCCAGCAGCACGAGAAAGGGCACGGATTTACTACGGTTCACGGCGATCTCCTCCAGGTGAGACTATTCCGGGTTACCGGACGGCAGCGTCCCGGACCGAGCGACCTATGCTGGCGAGGCCCGGAAATTCTGTCAACGAAAACCTTCTACGGCTCACGCCGCTGTGTGCGGGATTCGTGCCACAAGGTGATTCCCGACACCCCGGGTGCCCTTCGAGCCCTCGGGACGGGGGTCCGGGACGGGGCCCTTCCCACCTGACGCCTGCCTGAGTAGAAATCACCGGGGCTTGATGAGGCCGGTCCCCTTTTCTCACAGCCACCGAAACCAGGGCGTTCGTATGACACGGAAGCAGGCGGTCGCAGCTCGCTCGACAACGACGAACAAGAAGGCCAGACCGAGCTTCGCCGAGACTCCCCGGGGGACAGCCGACAGGATGTTCCGGGCGGCGATGGAATGCATCCGGCAGCGCGAACGATATGCGAGACTGGTCGCCTCGGGTGCACACGACCTCGAGCAGCTCGCCGCGTTGCGCGTTGCGGTCGTCTGCGACGAAATCCTGGACGAAGCGGTGGCCGCGTACGAAAAGCTGGCAGGCGAGCCAACCCACGGTGACGACGAATGGCGCCGCCACGCGAATGCGCTATGGCACGCGTCGCGTGAGTATCGCCGCCGTCCGGCGAACAACAGCGTCGCTCCGAGCGGTCCGGGTAAAGGTGGGTCGCTCCACAGGCTTGCCATGGAGTACGATCTCGAGGCGTCCGCTCTGCTCGCGCTCAAGCTCGCCCTCGGCGGCTTCCGCCAGATCTGCCCGGACTGCGAACTGGAGAGCCGGCCACAGACCTTTGTGGCCTGATCGTCGTTCAGCGGACCTTACGCAGACTCGCGGCGCCGCAAGGCGCCGCGTTCGTTTTCATGAGCTCGACGACTTAACGACCGCGCGTCGCTGTCGTCGATTCGCAATCAGTTATTGACGGCTCGGGTATGCGCTCGCGCCTCTGGTACTGAATTACCAGCGGTAAGCCGTTGCGCTTCGTACGTACCAGTGGGGATTTTCGCG
Organism: Gemmatimonadaceae bacterium; assembly: GCA_036845045.1. GTDB lineage: Bacteria > Gemmatimonadota > Gemmatimonadetes > Gemmatimonadales > Gemmatimonadaceae > JABWBJ01. The sequence continues at coordinate 7,710 of DAIUET010000149.1, forward strand.
TGTGGCGCCGTGTCGGCGCGACCTGAATCCGGAGACGGCGGAGCGGCGTTGGAACGACTGTTCGAGCTACTGTTCAAGTATCGACCCGTAGTCTTCGAGCGTGGATCGCTCGGATTCGACTGGCCCGTGCCATGGATCGCGCTGATCCCGGTCGCGCTGGTCACGGCCGTGGTCGGAGCGTGGTTGTACCGGACCGGACAGAGCAGCCTCGCGCCGCGCGACCAGTGGATTCTTGGCGGGCTTCGCGTGGCCGCCATCCTGATCGTGGCGACCTGCCTGGCGCG
>DAIUET010000150.1:0-7963 GCA_036845045.1 Gemmatimonadaceae bacterium
CAGCATGGCGCGGCGTTGATGGATCTGTCGCCGGTCTCCATTCGCATTGTGAATGTACCACCTAACGACTGTCTGGAACTGCGCGAATACACGCACGAGATGCCGCTGATGCGGCAGCTGCTGTCCTTCAATGCGTACTCGGAGGGATGGGCGCTCTACGCCGAGCAGCTTGCTGATGAACTCGGAGCCTATGAGAATGATCGCGTTGGACGGTTGGGCTACCTGCAGTCGCTGGCGTTCCGCGCCTGCCGGCTGGTGGTCGACACGGGGCTGCACGCGAAGCGCTGGACGCGCGAACAGGGGGTGCAGTACTTCGTCGACGTGAATGGGTCGAACCCCGAGGAAGTCGCCAGTGAGGTTGATCGGTACTGCTCGTGGCCGGGGCAGGCTTGTGGCTACAAGGTGGGCCATAGCGAGATCAACCGGCAGCGCGAGAAGGCGCAGGCCGCGTCAGGTACGAGGTTCGATCTCAAGACGTTCAACGACACGGTGGTGCTCGGCGGCAACGTGCCGCTCGACGTGCTGGCACGGAATGTCGATGAATACGTGCGGGCGGGACGCTGAGGGACACCTGATGGCACGCGGAGGCGCGGAGGTCATGCCTGGGGCGGGGGATCTGACGGCCGCGTGGATGTGCGGCGGCGCTCGTTAGGCCAGCAGTCACACCCCTACCACCGCCTGTGGCACAGCCGAGCTCTGCGTCGGCGACAGGTGCTGGAAAGTGTACCGATCTACGGCGTCGAGCATCGTTCCATCGCCTGTCTGACGAACCACAGAGGTTCTGACCTGTTCAGGCAGGCTACGCGCATGGGTTTGCTCGCTGGCACCCCATTCTTGTGCGGGGTACGCATCGTTTCGGAAGACGCTGGATCCATGCGGAAAAGAAGCAGCCACGACTGGGAGGCTCTATGCACAGGCGAAATCACGGAATCGTGTTTGCGGCCGGGATGGCCGCGCTCGTTGCGTTAGGATGCGCGCGTGACGAGAACGACGAGGCAGCGACAGACTCGCTCGCCGTCGGCGGCGACGTCAACCTGACGCCGGGAACGCGTGTCGGGGACATCATGGGCAATCCCGCCCGCTACATAGGCGACACGGTCACTGTCGAGGCGGACGTCGAGGAGGTGCTGGGGACCTTTGCGTTCCTGCTGGACGAGGACGATGCGCTCACCGGGGGCATCGACAACGACATGTTGGTGTTCAGTCCGAAGAGTGCCCAGCTCCAGGACATCGACGACCAGTGGCTCAACAATAAGGTGCGTGTAACCGGCGTCGTTCGGCAGACTGCCGTCGCCGACCTGGAACGCGAGATCGAATGGGACCTCACGCCGGCCATTGAATCGAAGTTCGAGGGCAAGACGAAGCCGGTTCTGATCGCCCACCGCGTGGAACGCATCGGGACGCGGTGACGAGGGCAAGGCACCGCCCACTCGGAACGTCAGGGAGATTGCTCAGCGGCGGCGAAGCGAACGATGCTTCTCCGCCGCTTCTCCATGCAGCCTGATTCATGGTTGGTGATGCCTCCACCGGAAGTACCATTGTGAAGCGCTCGCGCGACCAATTGTCCCCACGACTTGAAGTACCTACGTTCGCCCTCATCAAGGCGGCTTGCGTCCATCCGGCTCGAACCGCCATCGGGTTCTTCATTCCAGCGGGAGTAACACATGTCGCGCAATGCCACCGAAGCCATCAACAGTTATGTCACGGATATGCTCGCTCTCGAGCAGCACATCCATAAGGCGATCAACGGACAGATCGAGGACCTTGATGAGGACTATCCCGATGTCGTCCGGCACCTCAGGGTCGTCGAGCGCGAGATCGAGGGACACATCGAGAACCTCAAGGCACTGGTGGAACGGCGGGTGGAAGGCGGGCAGGGGCTGGCCGATGTCGTGAAGCGCGCCGGCTCGGCCGTCCTCGGCGCCGGCGCGGCCGCGGTGGATTTCGTCCGCAACGAGAAACTCCCGAAGAACCTGCGCGACGACTATACCGCGACGAGCCTCGCCGCCATCGGGTACGTCATGCTGCACACCACCGCCTTGTCGTTAGGCGACCGCGAGGTCGCCGAGCTCGCCCACCGCCACCTCAAGGACCACGCGCGCAGCGTCATGCGGCTTCACAACGTGATCCCCGGCGCGGTGATCGCCTTCCTGCAGACCGAGGGGCTGTCCGCCCGCCCCGACGTGCTGTCGGAAGTCTCGCGGAACATCGAATCCGTATGGTCCGACCAGAGCGACGAGGTGCCCGATGCGTCCGACGCGTCGATGAGTGATTTCGGCACCACCGGCGCCATGCGCGCGGACCGTCCCATCAGTGACCGCCTGTAGACGTCCCGCCGAACACAGGAGAACAGTCCTGGAAGGACCGGGGGTGGTCCCTGAAACGTCAGGGAAACAGGGAGAGGCGCGATGTCGAACGTGGACATCGCGCCTCATCGTTCTGGCGGCGACGCAGTTCCAGCGGGGTGATTGAACGCAGCGCTGTGCTCGTTCGTTTTTCATCCCGTTTCGAACCGGCCGCCACTCCAGCCGGTAGGCAGCGGCGGCGCAGCGGGATATCGTTAGCCCTTCCGTCACGGAACCGGACTGATGCGCCATACCGCTTTCGTCGTCTCGCTGCTGCTTACACCCGGGGTGTTGGCTGCCCAGCACGCCTATGCCGGCCAGGGCGCCACCTTCGACGCTCGCGTGCCCTCTCCGCGCTCGGTACTCGGTTACGAGGTCGGCGAGCGATTCACGCCGCACCACATGGTGCTGCGCTACTTCGAGCGTGTCGCTCAGGCTTCGCCCAGGGTGGTGCTCGATACGCTGGGTCACACGTTCGAGGGACGGGAATACGTGGCGGCGATCGTGACCAGCGAGCGCAATCAGGCGAGACTGGCCCAGATCCGCGCCGACGCGCGCCGGCTCGCTGATCCGCGAGGAGCATCCGGCGCCGAGCTGGATGCCGTGGTCGCCCGCATGCCGGCCGTGGTCATGCTTGCGTATACCGTCCATGGCGGCGAGGCGTCAGGCACCGAAGCATCACTAGCCACTCTCTATCAACTGGCCGCGGGGACCGATGCGGTAACACAGGGCTTGCTCGACAGTGTGGTCGTCCTGATCGACCCGATCCAGAATCCGGACGGGCATGAGCGACATGTGCAGGACGTGCTGCGCAAGCGAGGCCTGTTCGGAGCCGATCCAACCCCCGGTGGCTTGCACCAGCAGGGGTCATGGCCCGGCGCGCGAACGAGCCACTATCACTTCGACCTGAACCGGGACTGGTTCCTCCACTCTCATCCGGAGACACGGGCCCGGGTCGGACTCTTCTTCGAGTGGTGGCCGCACGTTGTCGCGGATCTTCACGAAATGGGCTCGAACTCGACGTACTTCTTCGCGCCTCCCATGGAGCCGATCAACAAGAACGTCTCCGAATCCGTCCGCAGGTGGTGGGAGGCATTTGCCTCGGGCAACGCGGCCGCCTTCGACGCTTACGGCTGGCCGTACTTCCGACGCGAAGGATACGACGAGTTCTATCCAGGCTATGGCGTCTCGTGGCCGATCCTGAACGGCGCCATCGGCATGACCTACGAACAGGCGTCCAGCAGCGCCGGCGCCATCAGGCGGGAGGACGGTGCTGTGCTCACCTTGTCGCAAGCCGCGCGCAATCACTACGCGACGTCGATCGCCACCATCACCACCGCGGGGCAGCGGAGGAACGCGCTGGTGCGCGACTACCTGTCGGAGCGACGGTCAAACGCGGCGCATGCGGCCGGCACGGTCCGCACGATCGTGCTGGAGCGCGACGCGCTGGGTCGCGCCGATTCGCTGGTGGCCGCGCTGTTGCGCAACGGTATCGAGGTGGGCGCGCTGGACGCGCTCCCATCCGATGCGCAGCCCTATCCGCATACGTCGGGCAGCCGGCCGGCGCGATTGTATTCCGTCGATCTCGCCCAACCGCAGGGGCGGCTGGCCCGGGCGCTGCTGGAACCGGAGGCACACCTGGATTCGGCGTTCATCACCGAGGAAATGGAACGCCGGCGGACCGGGCTACCCAATCGCTTCTATGACATCACCGCCTGGTCGCTGCCGATGGCATTTGGTGTACGCGCGTGGACGTCGCGATTGGCGCCGACTGGCACACGCGCGGTTGCTGCGCTCACGCCTGCGGCCGGGACCGTGGTTGGTGGGCGCGGCGCGCATGGATATGCGTTTGGGCCGGGGAGCGAGGCGTCGCTCCGAATGCTGGCGACTCTGTTCCGGGACTCGGTGCGCGTGTACTTCGCCCCGCGAGCGTTCCGCGTGTCGGGAGACGCCTTCCCGTCGGGCGCGTTCATCGTGCGCGCCGCGGCCAACGCTGCCGGCGTGCACGAGGCGGTTTCGCGCGCCGCGGTTTCATCAGGCGCTCGCGTCGTCGCCCTTTCGTCGGCGATGGTCGAATCCGGCACGGACCTTGGCAGCAACTCCGTCTTTCCGTTGACGGCACCGCGCGTCGGCATCCTTGGCGGTTCACCGGTGAACGGCAATTCGTTCGGCTTTGCGTGGTACGTGATGGAACAGCGGCTGGGTTACCCGGTGACACTGGTCGATGCTGCATTCGCCGGTGGTTCAGGGATGTCAGAGCTCGACGTGCTGGTCGTTCCCTCGGCCGGCGGCATGCCCGGCGCGCTCGGCGAAAACGGGCAACGCCGCCTGGCGCAGTGGGTGCGTGACGGCGGCACGCTGGTGACGCTGGAGAATGCGACGACCTGGCTTGCCACCGAGGCGCTCGGTCTGTCGCGCCTGCGTCCGCGCGCTGCCGACACGACCGCCGCCGGTCCGACCTCGGGTCTTCCCGGAACGATGCTGCGTGTCGAGGGCGATACCCTGTCGCCGCTGCTGGCCGGTGTCGATCCGTCGTCGTTAGGTATCCTGATGAGGGGCAACCTGGCCTTCGATGCCCCGCGTAACACGGCTCCGCAGCAGGCCGTGCTGCGCTTTTCGCCACGAGACCGGCTTCGACTTTCCGGGTACCTCTGGCCGGAGGCGTGGAACAGGCATGCGGGCGGCGTCTACCTGTGGACCGAGCGAGTTGGCGCGGGGCGGGTCGTTGGCTTCGCGAGCGATCCCAATTTCAGGGATCTGTCACGCGGTCAGTTGCCCATTTTCGCCAACGCGGTGTTCTTCGGAGCGTCGTACTGACCGGCTGCGCCCGGCGGGTCGGCTCGCGTCAGGGGCGTTTGCGCCTTTCATCAATGGCGCCCGCCGCGGCACATTCTGTCACTCGTTCACCACCGACAATGAAACGGACCATCCTTCCGCTGCTGCTGGCGCTCGCGGGCGCGTCCCCGATTCCGGCCCAAGCCACGCAAACGGCGACGACCAGCTTCGACAGCACCTTCAAACCCGTGAAATGGCGCTCCATCGGCCCGTTCCGCGGCGGACGATCCGTCGCCGCAACCGGCGTTGTCGGCGATCCGAAAACGTACTACATGGGCACCACCGGCGGCGGGCTGTGGAAGACCAGCAACATGGGCATCAGCTGGCGGAACATCTCCGACGGTTTCTTCAGGACGGGAACCATCGGCGCCATCGCCGTGGCTGAAAACGACCCTAACGTGGTTTACGTCGGCACCGGGGAACACGCCATCCGCGGCGTCATGACCCATTCGGGCGACGGTGTCTACCGCTCCACCGACGCCGGCAAGACCTGGAAGAAGGTCGGCCTCGATTCCACCCGGCACATCTCGCGCCTCGTCGTCCATCCGACGAATCCGGACGTGGTGTTCGTTGCGGCGCAGGGCGCGCTCTACGGCCAGTCACGGCAGCGCGGCGTGTACAAGTCGACGGATGGTGGCGCCACGTGGAGGAACGTCCTGTACGTCGACGACAAGACGGGTGCAAGCGAACTGGCCATGGATCCCGCGAACCCGCGCATCCTGTACGCGGCGATGTGGGAGCACGGCCGCCTGCCATGGAAGATCATCAGCGGCGGACCGGGCAGCGGCTTGTACAAATCGACCGACATGGGTGAGACGTGGCAGCGGATGACCGAAGGGTTGCCGACGAAGATGGGCAAGATGTCCATCGCGGTCAGCAGGTCGAATCCCGAGAAAGTCTATGCCCTGATCGAAAGCGACTCGAACGAAGACGAGCGCGGACTCTATGTCTCCACCAACGCGGGCACGAGCTGGAGCCACGTGACGAGCGAGCCGCGTCTCGTGCAGCGCGCCTGGTACTACATCGAGCTCTTCGTTGACCCGCAGAACGAGAATACGATCTACGTGCTGAGTGCGCCCGCGCTGCGCTCGGACGACGGCGGGAAGACCTGGTCGGACGTCGACGGCGTCCACGGCGACTACCATGACATGTGGATCAACCCGCAGGACGCCGACAACTTCATCATTGCCGACGACGGGGGCGCGGTCGTCACGTTCGACAAGGGCCGGAGCTGGAGCACGCAAACCAACATGCCCACCGGCCAGTTCTACCGCATCAACGTCGACAACCAGTTCCCGTACCGCATTTACGCCGGCCAGCAGGACAATTCCTCCGTCGTCATCGCCAGTCGTGAACTGGGGAGCGGAGGCATAACGACGGAGAGCTGGACGGCGTCGGCCGGCGGTGAAAGCGCCTTCCTCGCCTTCGACCCCGCGAACCCCCGCTTCGTGTTAGGCGGCAGCTACCAGGGGACGATCGAGGTGCTCGACACGAAGGCCGTCGCCGGCACGAACATCATGGCCGCGCCCATCCAGTACCTCGGCATGGACGCGAAGGACATGAAGTACCGGTACAACTGGAACGCACCGATCATCTGGAGCAGGCACGAGCCCAACACGTTCTACCACGGTTCACAGTACCTGTTGAAGACGTCCGACCTGGGCAAGTCATGGCGGGAGGTGTCGCCCGACCTGACGCGCAACGAGAAGGATAAACAGGGGAAACCAGGCGGTCCGTACACGAACGAGGCGGTCGGCGCCGAGAACTATGGTACGCTCTCGTACGTCGCCGAGTCGCCGCACGAGAGGGGAGTGATCTGGACGGGGAGCGACGACGGCGTGGTCTCCCTTACCCGGGACGGCGGCGCGACGTGGAGGAACGTCACGCCACGCGGGCTTCCCGAATCACTGATCAACGCCATCGAGCTGTCGCCGCACGACAGGGGGACGGCGTATATCGCGACGACGCGGTACAAGTTCAACGACCATGCGCCGGGGCTGTACCGGACCACCGACTACGGCGCCTCCTGGACGAAGATCGATCGCGGCATACCCGCCGAAGCGTTCACGCGGGTCGTGCGCGAGGACGACGTGCGTCGCGACCTGCTCTTCGCCGGCACGGAACGAGGGCTCTTCATCTCATGGAACGGCGGCCGGGACTGGTCGGCCTTCCAGCTCAACCTGCCCATGACGCCGATCACCGACCTGCGCATCCACCAGGGCAACCTGATTGCCGCGACGTCGGGGCGAGGCTTCTGGATCCTCGACGACCTCGCGCTCGTCAGGCAGTACCGGAATGACGTACCGGCGTTTCACGTCTACCGGCCGGCGGATGCGCACCTCGTCAACGGCAGCAGTGAGCTGAACGCGCCGGCAGACGATTTCACGGGAGCACATCCGTTCCGGGGCGTAAACCCCGCCAATGGCGTCGTCATCTATTACCAGTTGCCGGAGCTGGCAAAGACCGATGACGTCACGCTCGAGATCGCGGACGCTTCGGGTCGGATAGTGCGGACGATCACGTCGAAGAAAGACACGTCGTTCAAGCGGTGGGACGGCGGACCGCCTCCGGCAGCTGCGCTTCCGAAGGGCAGGGGCCTGAACCGATTCGTCTGGGACATGCGGCACAACACCATGCCCGGCGTCCCGGGTGTGTACATCGAGGCGAACTATCGGGGGCACAAGGCGCCGCCCGGACGGTATCGCGTCACCCTCAGGCAGGGTGAAAAGGCGGTGACGACCGAGGCGACCATTCTCGCGAATCCGCTCTACGCGACCGACGCC
>DAIUET010000151.1:0-7950 GCA_036845045.1 Gemmatimonadaceae bacterium
AGGACCTGCCCGAGGGATTCCAGACGGCGGAGTTCCTGCTCGACCACGGCATGCTCGATGCCGTGGTGCACCGGCGCGAGCTGAAGGCGACCGTGGGCCGGCTGCTCCGTCACATGAGTGGCAAGCCCGCCGTCGCGGGGTGGGCGAGCGCCTGAGCGGGTACCGTGCCGCGCTCGACTACCTGTTCGAGCGCACGACCGGTGGATCCCGGTTCGGGCTCGAACGGACGGCGGCCCTGCTGTCGGCGCTGGGCGACCCGCACGACCGGCTGCGCATCCTCCATGTCGCGGGGACCAACGGGAAGGGGAGCGTCTGCGCCACGCTCGAGGCGGTGTTGCGGCATCGCGGGTTCCGCGTGGGGAAGTACACCTCGCCGCACCTGGTCGACTTCCGGGAGCGGTTCCTCATCGACGGCCGCCCGGTCGATGAGCAGTACGTGGTGGACTTCATCGGGCGCTGGACGCCCGACGTCGAGCGCACCGGCGCCACGTTCTTCGAAGCCACCACCGCGATGGCGTTCGACTGGTTCGCGCGTTCGGAGGTCGATGTCGCCGTGATCGAGACGGGACTCGGCGGACGGCTCGACGCGACGAACGTCGTTAGGCCGCTCGCGGCCGGCGTCACCGCCATCGGCATCGACCACGTCGAGTACCTGGGGACGACGCGCGAGTCGATTGCGTTCGAGAAGGCGGGGATCTTCAAGGCGGGCGTGCCGGCGGTCATCGGCGAGCCCGACCCGGCGATCGCCGCGCTGCTCGAGAAGCACGCCGCGGACCATCACGCCGCGCCGATTGCGAGCGTCTGGCGGGACGTGCCGCCGACGCGTCTCTCGGTCACCGCGCAAGGGACCTCGTTCGACGTCACGGTTGACGACCTCTCGCACCGGCTGCTGACGCCGCTGGCCGGGGCGCACCAGGCGTCGAACACCCTCGTCGCCCTCCTGATGCTGGAACTGGCTGGCGAGCCGTGGTCGGTCACGCCGGCGGAAGCCGCCGCGGGACTTGCCGGCGTGAAATTGCCGGGTCGCTTTCATCGTGAGGGCCAGTTCATCTTCGATGTCGCCCACAATCCCGACGGGGCGGGGGTGCTGGCGGCTACGTTGAAGGCCGTCGACGAGCCGCGTCCCGTCGCGGCACTACTCACGGTACTGACCGACAAGGATTGGCGTGGCGTCATGGCCGCCCTGGCACCGGTGATCGACGTCTTTGTCCTGACAGCGGCGCCCACGGCCCCCGCGAGCAGGGCGTGGAATGCGCGGGAAGCGCTGGAGTACGCGACGTCACGCGGGTGGGAGGCGGTACTCGAGCCGGATTTCGATCGCGCAATCGCCGCGGCGTCATCGCTGGCCGCGACGGTGCTGGTGACGGGATCGTTCCACACGGTGGGTGACGCGATGGCTCGCTTGCAGGTCGATCCGCTGGCCACGTAGCTTTCCCCAATGTCAGCAGGAGCGCTACCGGGATTTCGCGATTTCTACCCCAGGGAACTAGCCGAACGCGATCACATCTTTCGCGCCTGGCACGATGTCGCGCAGCGCTTCGGTTTCGAACAGTACGACGGCCCGCCCCTCGAATCACTCGACCTGTATACCAGGAAAAGCGGCGAGGAAATCGTGGGGCAGCTGTACAGCTTCACCGACAAGGGCGGCCGCAATGTTGCCCTGCGCCCGGAGATGACCCCGACATTCGCGCGCATGGTTTCGGCCCGGGCGAATTCCCTGCGGAAGCCGGTGCGCTGGTACTCGATCCCGCAGCTCTTCCGCTACGAACGGCAGCAGAAAGGTCGGCTGCGCGAGCACTTCCAGCTGAACGTGGATATCGTGGGCGAGGCCGACGTCGGCGCCGACGCCGAGTTGCTCGCGATCGCGATCGAGGTCATGCGGCGCTGCGGCCTCACGCCGGAGGACGTCGTCGCGCGCGTGTCAGACCGCCGGCTGCTGACGGCCTTGCTGAGCGCGTGGGGGGTGCCTGACGAGGCCGTGCCCGAGGCGTATGCGGCGATCGACAAGATCGAACGCGACCCGAGGGACCGGCTGATCGAGCGGCTCCGGGAGGCCGGGGTGCCTGACGACGTATCCGCGCTGGTGCTCGACGCGGTCGCGGCATCAGACGCCCGCGCCCTGTTGTCATCGGTGGGACACATCCCCGCGGTCCGCGTTGGACTCGAGCGGATCGAGCAGTACGAGACACTCCTCGAGGCGCACGGACTGCGGGAATGGGTCCGCTTCGACCTCTCCATCGTGCGGGGGCTCGCGTACTACACCGGCATCGTCTTCGAGCTGTTCGACCGGAAGGGTGAGTTCCGCGCCATTTGCGGTGGCGGCCGCTACGACAACCTCCTTCGCGACCTGGGCGACGTCGATCTGCCGGCGCTGGGTTTCGGCATGGGCGACGTCGTCCTTGGTGAGATACTCCGGTCGCGCGGGCTCATGCCCCCCGTGCGTCACGGTGCGGACTTCTATATTGCGGCAGAGGATCCGGTCACCGATGCCGACGTGGTCCGGCTGGCGACGTCGCTGCGTCGCCTGGGCGCATCGGTGGAGTACGCCTTCCGCCGCGGTCCTTTGGGACGGCAACGGAAGGCTGCGTGGAGCGCCGAGGCGAACTACATCCTTGAAATGCGGCCGATGCCGGCCGGAAACCGCGTCGTGCTTCGCGATGGAGCCGGCGCGGGATACGTCAGTGCCATCACCAACGAGCGGACACTGGGCGATGTACTGGGAGAGGCGCTGCTGGAGCCGGACGACCTCCTGAAGTTGATACGGGCGCACCCGCGTTCGGTACGGCCCGATTTCGTGGTGAGGCCTGAAGCCTGAGGTCAGAGGTCGGAGGTCAGACGTCGGAGGTCGGAGGTCGGAGGTCGGAGGTCAGAGGTACTGCGAGTCACGAGTCACGAGTCACGAATACGGAATGGCGGACGACAGGAAGCTCACTACGCGTCAGGCAGACTTCAGCGCCTGGTACAATGAACTCGTGCTGCGCGCCGAACTGGCGGACTACTCGCCGGTGCGCGGGTGCATGGTCATTCGTCCGAATGGCTACGGCATCTGGGAGCGCATGCAGCGCGCGCTCGACAACATGTTCAAGGCGAGCGGCCACGAGAACGCGTACTTCCCGCTGTTCATTCCCGAGAGCTTCATGCACCGGGAAGCCGAGCACGTCGAGGGCTTTGCACCGGAGTTGGCGGTCGTGACGCACGGGGGCGGGAAGGAGCTCGAAGAGCCGCTGGTGGTCCGCCCCACGAGTGAGACCATCATCTACTCGATGTACGCCAAGTGGGTGCAGAGCTATCGCGACCTGCCCATCAAGATCAACCAGTGGGCAAACGTGGTGCGCTGGGAAATGCGCACGCGGCTGTTCCTGCGCACCATGGAATTCCTCTGGCAGGAAGGGCACACCGCGCATGCCACCCATGACGAGGCTGAAGAGGAAACCCGGCTGATTCTCGGGATCTACCGCGAATTCATGGAGCAGTGGATGGCCATGCCGGTGGTGACCGGACTCAAGACGCAATCGGAGAAGTTCGCCGGCGCGCTGCGCACCTACGGCTGCGAAGCGATGATGCAGGACAACAAGGCCCTCCAGGCCGGCACCTCGCACAACCTCGGCCAGAATTTCGCGAAGGCGTTCGAGCTCCAGTTCCAGGGCGAATCCGGTTCGATGGAACACGCGTGGAACACCAGCTGGGGCGTCTCGACCCGCCTGGTCGGTGGCCTGGTGATGACCCATGGCGACGACAACGGCCTGCGCACCCCGCCTCGCCTGGCGCCGGTCGAAGTCGTGGTCGTGCCCATCTGGAAGAGCGACGAGGAGCGGTCGCGACTGCTCGAGGCAGCCGCCAGGCTGCGCGAACATGTGACGGCGTGGAATGGCCGCGGCGACGATCGGATCCGCCTCCGCATCGATGCCCGCGAAGGCATCAAGCCGGGCGCCAAATACTACGAGTGGGAGCTGCGCGGTATTCCGCTCCGTATCGAGCTTGGTCCGCGTGACCTGGAGAAAAACTCGTGCGTGGTGGCCCGGCGCGACCGCCGCGAGAAGACCATGCTCCCGCTCGATGGCCTCGCCGCCGCGGTCGGAGCGCTGCTGGACGACATCCAGACGTCGATGCTCGCCGCCGCCCGCGAGCGCCGCGAGGCCAACAGCATTCGCGAGCCGATCACATATGACCGGTTCCGCGAGGTGATGGACGGCGAGGGCGCCTTCGTCTACGCAGGGTGGAACGGCGACCCGGCGGTCGAAGCGCAGGTGAAGGCTGAAACCAAGGCAACCATCCGCTGCCTGCCCGACGCGGAGTTCCGGACGACGCCGAAACCGGCGAAGTGCATGGTCACGGGGGAAGCAGCACAACATGAGGTCGTGTGGTCCAGAGCCTATTGAGCCCCGTGCTGGCCCTGCGTGACGGCACGCTGGCCTGCGAGGGCGTGTCCCTTGCCCTGCTGGCCGAATCCGTCGGGACACCCGCCTATGTCTACTCATCGGCCTCGATCCGCGAGCAGTTCACGCGGCTCGACAAGGCGCTCACCGGCGTGCCGCACCGGATTCACTACTCCCTCAAGGCCAACGCCAACGCAGCCATCCTGCGGCTCGTCAGGTCGTTAGGCGGCGGGGCGGAGGTGGTCTCCGGCGGCGAGCTGTATCGGGCGCTGCATGGCGGGTTCGCGCCCGAGGATGTGGTGTTCGGCGGGGTGGGGAAAAGCGCCCGCGAGCTCGGCGAAGCGGTCGAGGCGGGGGTCCGGCTGGTCAACGTCGAGTCGGAGGCTGAGCTGCGACTGCTCGACGGGATCGCCTGTGAGCGGAAGCGCCGGATCCCGGTGGGCCTGCGGCTCAACCCCGAGATCACGGTGGACTCGCCGCACGCGTATATCCGGACGGGCGGCAAGGGACACAAGTTCGGCATTCCGTACGACGAGGGGCTGGCGGCGGCCCGTCTCGCTGCGTCGCTCCCGTGGCTCGAACTGGCCGGCCTCGACATGCACGTCGGCTCACAGCTGGCCGTGCTCGAGGCGTACGAGCGGGGACTGGAGCGGATCACGTCGCTGCTGGACGCGGTACGCGCCGACGGGATCCGCACGATCCGTTACCTGGACATCGGCGGTGGGCTGGCGGTGCCTTACGAGGACGAGAAACCACCCGACCTCAAGGCGTATGGCCGCATCGTGCGGGAGGTCGCGAAGCGCACCGGACTCGAGATCCTGGTGGAACCGGGACGGTTCCTCGTCGCAGACGCGGGGACGCTCCTGACGCGCGTACTGTACCGGAAGCGCAGCGGCGGCCGGGAGATCGCCGTCACCGACGCCGGCATGACCGAGTTGCTGCGGCCCTCCCACTACCAGGCCTACCATCATATCGAGCCGGTGCGTCCGCGCCAGCGGGCCACCGTGCGCATCGACGTCGTCGGCCCCGTGTGCGAGAGCGGCGACTTTCTCGCGCTCGATCGCGAAATGCCGGACATCGAGGCCGGCGACCTGCTGGCGGTGCGCACGGCGGGGGCGTACGGGTACAGCATGGCCTCGAACTACAATGCCCGGCCGCGCGCCGCCGAGATCCTGGTCGACGGGGATCGTTATGCCGTCACGACGGAGCGGGAGGAGTATCAGGACCTGATCCGGCTCGAGCGTCACGCCCTCGAGTGGAAGACCGCCTGATGCTGCTCGGCATCCTGTCCGACACGCATGACCGGCTCCCGGCGATCGACGGGTTGGTGCGGGAGATGCTGGCCCGTGGCGTCGGCATGGTGCTGCACGCGGGCGATTTCTGCTCCCCCTTCTCGCTCCGCCCGCTGCTCGAGCATAACGTCGCGACCGCCGGGGTCTTCGGCCGGAATGACGGCGATCACGAGGGCCTCAAGGCGTACGCCGCGTCGGGCTTCGGCATCGAGCTGTTCGAGTCGCCCCACAGCATGGACGTCGGCGGGCAGCACATCCTGCTGGTCCACGACCTGGGGGATGTGTCCACCCGGTCGATCGAGCAGCACGGGATCGTCGTGCACGGCTTCACCCATCGCGAGGAAATGAAGACGCGGGGTGAGACACTCATCGTGAATCCCGGCGAGGCATGCGGCTGGCTCTACGGTCCGCCATCGGCCGCGATCCTCGACCTGGACACGAAGCGGGTCGAGTTCATCCAGTTGTCGCTGACCGCATGACTGACCCGACGGCGGGGAGCCGGATCCTCATCATCGATTACGGCTCCCAGTTCACGCAGCTCATCGCCCGGCGGGTCCGCGAGGCGCGCGTGTACTCGGAGATCCATCCGCCAACGATCACGCTGGAGTGGATCCGCCAGTGGAATCCGACCGGCATCATCCTCAGCGGCGGTCCCAACTCGGTCTATGACGAGGGTGCGCCGACCGCACCGCGGGAAATCCTCGACGTTGCCCCGGTCCTCGGCGTCTGTTACGGCATGAACCTGATCGTGCAGCTCGAGGGCGGGCGGATCACGCCGGCGAAGGAACGGGAATACGGCCGCGCCATGCTCGAGGTGCAGCAGGCCGACGGGCTGTTCGATGGTTTCGACACCCACGAGCAGACACAGGTCTGGATGAGCCACGGTGACCAGGTCGCGGCCCTGCCGGATGGATATGTCGCGATCGGAAGCAGTTCGAGCAGCCGCTTCGCCGCCTTCCGGCACCGCAAGCGTCCCATCTTCGGGGTCCAGTTTCATCCGGAGGTCGCGCATTCCCTCCGCGGCAAGGACATCATCGCGAACTTCCTCTTCGGCATCTGCCACGCGAAGCCCACCTGGACGCCGGGTGCCTTCATCGCCGAGGAAGTGGAGAAGATCCGTGGACAGGTGGGGGATGCCCGGGCCATCTGCGGGCTGTCCGGTGGCGTCGACTCGTCGGTCGCGGCGATGCTGGTGCACCGCGCCATCGGCGACCAGCTCACCTGCATCTTCGTCGACAATGGCCTGCTCCGGCTGCATGAGCGCGACCAGGTGGAGCGGATGTTTCGCGCGAATCACGGGATCAATCTGGTCACGATCCGTGCCGAGGATCGCTTTCTTTCCGCGCTGAAGGGCGTCGAAGACCCCGAGGAGAAGCGGCGCATCATCGGCCACACCTTCATTGACGTCTTCGAAGCGGCGGCGAAGGACGTGGGCGACGATGTCCGGTTCCTGGTGCAGGGCACCCTGTATCCGGACGTGATCGAGAGCGTGTCGCCGCGAGGGGGGCCGTCGGTCACGATCAAGACGCACCATAACGTGGGCGGGCTCCGGCCCGACATGCCGTTCGCGCTGATCGAGCCGCTTCGTGAGCTCTTCAAGGATGAAGTACGGAACGTGGGACGCGAACTTGGCCTGACCGAGGAAATGGTGGGACGGCATCCATTCCCCGGCCCCGGGCTCGGGATTCGTGTTCTCTCGGATCTCACCGTCGAGAAGCTGGACGTCCTGCGCCAGGCGGACGCGATCTACCTCGAGGAGATCCGGGCGGCCGGACTCTACGACGATATCTGGCAGGCCTTCGCGGTGCTCCTGCCGGTGAGATCGGTCGGCGTCATGGGTGACTATCGGACCTATGAGAACGTGGTGGCGTTGCGTGCCGTCACCAGCACCGACGGCATGACGGCGGACTGGTTCCCGTTCCCGCATGAGACCATCGCGCGGATCTCGTCGCGGATCATCAACGAGGTGAAGGGCGTCAACCGGGTGGTGTACGACGTATCGTCGAAGCCACCGGCGACCATCGAATGGGAGTGAGGCGGTAACCGTCGCCTCGTGCAACCGCCGCACGCGCGGCAAGGCTCCCGGACGCAGGCCTGTGCCCGCCCGGTCGCGCGCTGCCTTCTCCGGCACTTATCGTTGGGGTAATGGGCCGCGCACTCCGCTTTCCAACGAAGACGGAAGTCAGGGACGTGGCCCGCCTGGCCGCACCGATCGTGGTCGTGCAGGTCGGCCTCATGATGATGGGTGTCGTCGACGCCGCCATCGTGGGCCGGCACTCGGC